>NZ_JBHZAV010000002.1:125722-196419 GCF_042754445.1 Embleya sp. NPDC059213 | reverse complement strand
GCCGCCCGGCGCACCCCGGCGCGCCGAGCCCGCCCGGCCCGGCGGCGCCACCGGGCCCGCCGTACTCGAACAGGCCCGCCCCGGCGTATCGCCCGCCACCCCCGCCCGACCCGCAGGCGCCGACCCGGGACGGCCCCTGGCCTGGGTAGATTCCGCCGCCGTGCGGCCGGCCGCGGTGTTCGTACCGTGGACCGGTGACGCGCGTGCCCTCGAACGGCCGGTACCGTGAAGCATCATGAATGCGCCGCGCACTCTTCTCGTCAAGATCTTCGGCAAGGACCGGCCGGGGGTGACGTCGAGCCTCTTCGAGATCCTGGCCGGCCACTCCGTCGAGGTCGTCGACGTCGAGCAGACCGTCACCCGGGGCCGGCTCACGCTGTGCGTCCTGATCACCACGCCGACCGACGAGGGCCGGCTGCGGGCCGGCGTGCACCGCTGGGCGGACGGCGAGCGGCTGGAGGCGGAGATCCTCTCCGGTGTCGGCGACAACCGTCCGCGCGGCGAGGGCCGCTCGCACGTCACCGTGCTGGGCCACCCGCTGGAGGCCGCCGCGTTCGCCGGGATAGCGCACCGGATCGCGGCCACCGGCGCCAACATCGACCGGATATTCCGCCTCGCCAAGTACCCGGTGACCGCGATCGAGCTCCAGGTCTCCGGCGTCGAGACGGACAAGCTGCGCCTGGAGCTGGCCACCGAGGCCGCCGAGCGCCGGGTGGACGTCGCGGTCCAGCCCTCCGGCCTGCGCCGCCGGGCCAAGCGGCTGATCGTGATGGACGTGGACTCGACCCTGATCCAGGGCGAGGTGATCGAGCTGCTGGCCGAGCACGCCGGCTGCCTGGACGAGGTGGCCGAGGTGACCGCCGCCGCGATGCGCGGCGAGTTGGACTTCGCCGAGTCGTTGCGGGCCCGGGTGGCGCTGCTCGCCGGGCTGGACGAGGACGCCATCGCCAAGGTCCGCGAGCAGGTCGTGCTCACCCGCGGTGCGCGCACCCTGGTGCGCACGCTCAAGCGGCTCGGCTACAAGGTGGGCATCGTCTCGGGCGGATTCACCCAGGTCACCGACGCGCTCGTGGAGCAGCTCGGGCTCGACTACAGCGCGGCCAACACCCTGGAGGTGGTGGACGGCAGGCTCACCGGGCGGGTGGTCGGCGAGATCGTCGACCGGGCGGGCAAGGCCCGGCTGCTGCGCGGCTTCGCGGCCGACGCGGGGGTGCCGTTGACCGCCACGGTCGCCATCGGCGACGGCGCGAACGACCTGGACATGCTCAACGCCGCCGGCCTGGGGGTGGCCTTCAACGCCAAGCCGGTGGTGCGCGAGGCCGCCGACACCGCGGTCAACGTGCCGTTCCTGGACACCGTGCTTTTCCTGCTGGGCGTGACCCGGGACGAGATCGAGGCGGCGGACGCGGCGGACGCGTAGCCGGCCTCCCGCGGAACCGAATCCGGGCCCGCCCGGACGCACCGCACACGGTGCGACCGGGCAGGCCCGGACGTCGGGGTCAGGTCGCCGGCGTGCTGAAGCGAACCAGGTGTGCCGAGCGCTCCTGGAGGTCGGCCCACGCGGTGTGCAGGCTCAGCACCGCGACCGCCGAGGTCGGATACTTCTCCCGCAGGCGCACCAGCGTGTCGTCCTCGCCGCTGCCCGCCAACGCGTTGACCAGCGTGGCCACGCCCGGGTTGTGCCCGATCAGCAGCAGTGTGTCGACCTCGTCGGGGGTCTCCTGGACGAGGTAGAGCAGCGCCTGCGCGCTCGCCTCGTACACCCGCTCGTCGTAGACGGTGTGCGGCTTGTGGTCGTAGGCCTTGCCCGCGAGCCGCCAGGTCTCCCGAGTGCGTACGGCCGGCGAGCACACCACCAGATCGGGGGTGATGCCCTGGTCGAGCAGTCGGTGCCCGGTCTCGGCCGCGTCCTTGCGGCCGCGTTCGGCCAGGGGTCGCTCGTGGTCCGGCCCGTCGGGCCACTCGGCCTTCGCGTGCCTCATCACCACAAGATTGCGCTGTCGGTGGGATGCCATGGGTTCAGCCTCTCAGACATCGGCCGTTGTGCACTGCCGGTCGGCACCGCAGGACTCGATCGAGGAGGAGCGGGCACGCGCCGACCGGGCCGGGCGACCGCGCCCCACGCACGACGGGTCGGGACCGAGTATCCGGTCCCGACCCGTGCTTTCCTCGGATCTACGGGGTGGTGGTCGTCACGGTCGTCGCCGGCCCCGCACCGGCGACCGTGCGCTCGGCAGTCAGCCGACCGGCGGGCGCGGGATCCGGCGCGAGCCGGACACGCTCTCGTCGTAGCCGTTGCCGCCCCGGTGGCGACCCGTCTCGTATGTCGGTGTGCCGTAGCCGCCGGCCGAGGCGTACGCGGGGACCGGCTCGGCGGCCGGGGCCGGCGCCTCGATCGCCTCGTCGCCGTGGTCCATCTGCGGCAGCCAGCCGAGCCAACGGGGCAGGTACCAGTTGCGGTCGCCGAGCAGGGTCATCACGGCCGGCAGCAGCAGACCGCGGATGATCGTCGCGTCCAGCAGGACCGCGACCGCCAGGCCGACACCGAACTGCTTCATCGACTGCATCGACAGGGTGCCGAAGACCCCGAACACCGCGACCATGATCGTCGCCGCGCTGGTCACCACCCCGGCGGTGGTGCGGATGCCGTGCGACACGGCCGACTTGGTGTCCATGCCCTTGTCGTACGCCTCACGGATTCGCGAGACCACGAACACGTGGTAGTCCATCGAGAGGCCGAACAGGATCACGAACAGGAACATCGGGATCCAGGAGACGATCGCGCCCGGTGCCTCCGTGCCCACCAGCGAGTCGCCGTAGCCCTCCTGGAAGACGAGCGTCATCACACCGTAGGCGGCGCCCACCGACAGCAGGTTGAGCACGATCGCGGTGACCGCGATGGCGATCGAGCGGAACGAGACCAGCATCAGCAGGAAGGCGAAGCCGAGCACGAAGGCGAAGATCGGCAGTCGCGTGTCGTCGAGCTTGTCGTTGAAGTCCACCGACCCGGCGGTGTTGCCGGTCACCGGGGCGTCCACGCCGTCCAGCTTGCCCAGCGTGTTCGGGATGACCTTGCCGCGGAGCGTGTCCAGGGCCTTGTTGCTGGTGGAGTCGTTGCCGCCGCCGGCGAGCGGGACCGAGACCTTGAAGACGTTCGTGCCGCCCTGCCGCTCGACCTCGATCGGCTCGTGCATCTGTCCGGTGGCGACCGCCTCGGCGCGCAGCTTGTCGAACGCCGCCGCGAGCCTGGGGTCGTCGGGGTTGGTCGCCTTGACCACGATCTGGGCGGGCGCCGGGCCGCCGGGGAACGCCTTCTCGATGTGCTGGTAGGTCTGCACGATGGACAGCGAGGTCGGCAGTTCCTTGTCGATCGGCAGTTCGGAGGTCTTCATGCCGATCGCGGGGACGGTCAGCGCGATCAGCAGACCGCCGGCGAGCACCGCGGTGCCCTTGGGCCGGCTCAGCACCACGCCCAGGATCTTGCCCCACGCCTTGCTGCCCTCGGTGGGACGGCGCATCTTGGCGAGCCCGGGAATCTTGCCCAGGTCCACCCGGTCGCCCAGCATCGACAGGATCGCCGGGAGCACGGTGAGCGAGCCGAGCACCGCGGTGAGCACGACCAGGATGGTCGCGGAGGCCATCGACTCGAATTCGCTGAGTCCGGACAGGAGCATGCCGGCCATCGCGACGATGACGGTGATGCCGGAGATCAGCACGGAACGGCCGGAGGTGGCGGCGGCAATCCGCAGCGCGGTCTCCGGGTCGCGTCCCTTGGCCCGCTCCTCACGCTCACGGCGCAGGTAGAACATGCAGTAGTCGACGCCCACGGCCAGGCCGATCAGCAGCATCACCGACTGGGCGCTGTCGCCGACCGGCATCAGCCGACTGCTCAACGCGAGCAGACCGCCCGCGGCCACGAACGCGGTCAGGGCCAGGGCCACCGGCAGCAGTGCGGCGACCACGGCGCCGAACGCGACGAGCAGGATGCCCAGGGCGAGCGGGACGGCGGTCCATTCGGCCCGGGTGAAGTCCTTGGCGATGGTGTCCTGGAACCACTTCTCGCCGCTGGCGTCGCCGAACTGCTCGACCACCACGTCCGGGTGCGCCTTGCGGGCCTCGGCCACCGCGTCCAGCACGGGCTGGATGTTGTCGGCGGCCTTGTCCTCCTCGCCCGTCATGTCGAACTGGATCAGCACCGAATGCTTGTCCGAGGAGATGCCGCCGTCACCGGCGAACGGAGAACGCATGTGCTCGGTGGCCGGGCCCTTGCCGTCCTTGACCTGCGTGGCGTTGACCCGGTTGATCACATCGTCGACCGCGGCGCGGAACTTCGTGTCCTCGGTGACCAGCTTGTCGCTGCGGACCAGCACCATCTCGCCCGCGGGCTCCTTGATCCCCGCGTCGTCGATGATCCGTGCGGCCCGGCCGGACTCCCCCACACCGCGCTCGGCCTTGCTGATCTCCTTCGTCCCGCTCATGTTGCCGATCACGACGGCGAGGACCACGAACAGCAGCCACCCGAATACCGCCGTCTTGCGATGCTGTGCACTCCAGCCACCGATCGAGGCGGCGAAATTACGCCTGGATGCCATTGGTCCCCGCTCCTGTGTGCTCCGCTTCGCCGAGGGTCTTCCTCGACACACACGAAGGTATTGGCGGGCGACCGGGAGCCACATCCTGCGAACCGGTGTCTTGATCGGGGGGCAGGCACCCCTGCGTAGTAGGGCTGGCCCCACCCCTGAGAAGGAGCCGGGCGGGCGATCGGTCGGGGCACGACCGGATACATGTAAGGGGAAGCTTTTGCCCCGACGCCGCCGACCTGCGACAACGCCCGGTGCGGCACTCGGGGGAAGGTCATCCTCGGTGCGGGTCCCTACGCGTGCACAACGCCCGACCGGTCACCCGGAGTTCCCGCTCGCCCCACCCCGGCCGGCCCCCGGTCGCCGTGCGACCCGCTCCACCCCACCGGTCGGTCCGGCCGGGCGGGTCTGCGAAACTCGTCCCCATGGCTGCTACATCTGGCGAATCCTCCAAGGAGCGGTACGAGCGGGCCATGGCCGCTCGCAAGGCCCGCGAGGAGCGCGCCCACGCGGAGGAAGTCGCGCGCTCGACCGCGCGCAACGAGATCCTCGCCCGCAAGGCCGCCGAATCGGGCGCGACCGACGAGCTCCGGCAGACGGTGCTCGCGCCGCCGGACCCGAACAAGTCCTCGGCCAGGCAACTCGGCGGCATCCTGGGCATCATGCTGCTGATCACCGTGCTGATCGGCATCGCCGCGACGATCGCCGCCGCGACCGGTTGACGAGGGTTTTCGCCCTCCCGCCCGCCGTGCCGTTCGCGCACGGGGCCGCGGTGCACAGGCGGCCCCGCGTGCCCGTCCGCCCTCCCGGCCGACGACGACACAGCCCGACCGCCACGACCGGGTGGGTCGGGCGATCGGGCTGCGGGAGACGTTTCGAGCGTTACGCGCCGATCGCGTGCAGGCCGCCGTCGACGTGGATGATCTCGCCGGTGGTCTTGGGGAACCAGTCGGACAGCAGTGCGCACACGCCCCGGGCGGCCGGGTCCGCGTCGCGCAGGTCCCAGCCCAGCGGGGCCTTCTCGTTCCAGACACCCTCGAACTTCTCGAAGCCGGGGATGCTGTTCGCGGCCATCGTCTTGACCGGGCCCGAGGAGACCAGGTTGACCCGGATGTTCTTCTCGCCCAGGTACTTGGCCAGGTAGCGCGAGGTCGACTCCAGGGCGCCCTTGGCGACACCCATCCAGTCGTAGCCCGGCCAGGCCACCTGCGCGTCGAAGTCGAGGCCGACGACCGAGCCGCCGCGCCCCTTGTTCGCCTCGATCAGCGGCAGGCACGCCATCGTCAGCGACTTCAGCGAGTAGGCCGAGACCTGCACCGCCGTGGCCACGTCGGCCCACTCGGTGTCGAGGAAGTTGCCGCCGAGCGCGTCCTTGGGACCGAACGCGATCGAGTGCACGACGCCGTCGAGCGAGGGCACGTGCGCGCGCACGTTGTCCGCGAGGGACGCGAGGTGTTCGGGGTTCTGCACGTCCAGCTCGATCACCGGGGCGGGCTTCGGCAGCCGGTTCGCGATCCGGTTGACCAGCGAGAGCCGGCCGAATCCGGTCAGTACGACCTCGGCGCCCTCCTCCTGGGCCCGCTTGGCGACGTGGAAGCCGATCGAGGCGTCGGTGATGACGCCGGTGACGAGAATGCGCTTGCCCGCAAGCAGGTCGCCCATGAGTTCAGTGCCCCATTCCAAGTCCGCCGTCCACAGGGATGACGGCTCCGGTGATGTACGACGCGGCGTCCGAGGTGAGGAACTTGACCACACCGGCGACCTCGTCCACGTCGGCGTAGCGCGCGAGCGGGATCTCCTTGAGGATCTGCGCCTTGCGCTCGTCGCCGAGTACCTCGGTCATCGCGGTGTCGACGAAGCCGGGCGCCACCACGTTCGTGGTGATGTTGCGCGACCCCAGCTCCCGCGCGATCGAGCGGGCGAAGCCGACCAGGCCGGCCTTGGAGGCCGCGTAGTTGGCCTGCCCCGGCGAACCGAGCAGCCCCACCACCGACGAGATCAGCACGATGCGACCCTTGCGGGCCCGCAACATGCCCTTGCTCGCCCGCTTGACCACCCGGAACGTGCCGGTGAGGTTGGTGTCGACGACGCTGGTGAAGTCCTCTTCGGTCATCCGCAGCAGCAGCGTGTCGCGGGTGATGCCCGCGTTGGCGATCAGTACCTCGACCGGGCCGTGTGCGGCCTCGACCTCCTTGAACGCCTGCTCGACCTGCTCGCCGTCGGTGATGTCGCAGCGCACCCCGAGCAGGCCCTCCGGGGGCTCGCCGGAGCGATACGTGATCGCGACCTTGTCGCCGTCGGCGGCGAAGGCCCGGGCGATGGCCAGGCCGATGCCCCGGTTTCCTCCCGTGACCAGTACGGACCGGCTCAACGGATCACTCCTTCGTCTTCGTCCTCGAACGTGCTCGCCGCACCCTCGCGCGGGCCGACGGCTTGCGTCACGATGACGCTATCGGGCTACCCCGGGGTAAGGGGAATCCGGTCCGGGACAGCGTCCGCGGATCGATCGTTGTGGGAACCCGACAAGAGCGCACGATAACCGGAACGAGCCGCTCCGCCGACCGAATCCGGCCGGCCTGCGTCCGGCAGGTTTCGTTCCGCTTGTCCGGGCGCAAGACCCGTCCGACGCACGACCGTCCGGCCGGAAAACCCAGGAATGCCGGCGACATCGTGTCTGGTTGACTGAACGACGCGAGCCGACAGGCCGAACGTATGGAGGAATGGGTGCCCAACGAGATCGATCCGACGTTCCTCGCCTACCCCCTTCGGGAGCTGGCCGCCGCGGCCCTGTCCCGAGCCGGGGAACTGGGCGCCGAACACGCGGACTTCCGCTTCGAGCGGGTGCGAGACGCGTCCTTCCGGTTGCGCGACGGGCGCACCGACTCGTCCGTGGACACCACCGACGTGGGCTTCGCGGTCCGCGTCGTGCACGACGGGGCCTGGGGCTTCGCGGCGGGCGTCGACCTGACCCCGGAGGCCGCCGCGTACGTCGCGGAGCAGGCCGTGGCGGTCGCGCGGGTGTCCCGCTCGGTGAGCGAGGCGGCCGGCGCGGGCGAGACGGTCGCGCTGGCGAAGGAGCCGGTGCACGCCGACAGGACGTGGATCTCGACGTACAAGGTCAACCCGTTCGAGGTGCCCGAGGCGGAGCGGATCGCGCTGTTCGCGCGCTGGAGTCGGGAACTGCTCGCCGCCGACGGCGTGGACCATGTGGACGCCACGTGCATGGTCGTCCAGGAGAACAAGTTCTACGCCGACTCGGCCGGCACCACCACCACGCAGCAGCGGGTGCGGATCCACCCCCAGCTCACCGCGATCGCGGTGGACCGCGAATCCGGCGCGTACGAGACGATGCGCACCATCGCGCCGCCGGTCGGCCGGGGCTGGGAGTACGTCAAGGGCGAGGGCTGGGACTGGGAGGAGGAGCTCGCGTCGCTGCCGGGCCTGCTCGCCGAGCGGGTGCGGGCGCCCAGTGTCGAGGCGGGCGAGTACGACCTGGTGATCGACCCGAGCAACCTGTGGCTGACCATCCACGAGTCGATCGGGCACGCCACCGAGCTGGATCGCGCGCTCGGCTACGAGGCCGCCTACGCGGGCACCTCGTTCGCCACCTTCGACAAGCTGAACAAGCTGCAATACGGCTCGCCGGTCATGCACGTCACCGGCGACCGCACCGTGCAGCACGGCCTGGCCACGATCGGCTTCGACGACGAGGGTGTCGCGACGCAGAGCTGGGACCTGGTCACCGACGGCATCCTGACCGGCTATCAGCTCGACCGGCGGATGGCGCTGATGCAGGGCCTGGGCCGATCCAACGGGTGCGCCTTCGCCGACTCCCCCGGCCATGTCCCGGTGCAGCGGATGGCCAACGTCTCGCTCCGGCCGGGCTCGGACGACCTGTCCACCGCCGAGCTGATCGGCCGGGTGCACCGGGGTCTGTACATCGTCGGCGACAAGTCGTGGTCGATCGACATGCAGCGGTACAACTTCCAGTTCACCGGCCAGCGCGCCTATCTGATCGAGGACGGCCGGATCGTCGGGCAGGTCAAGGACTTCGCCTACCAGGCGACCACGACCGACTTCTGGGGCTCGATGGAGGCCGTCGGCGGCCCGGGCACCTACGTCCTGGGCGGCGCCTTCAACTGCGGCAAGGCCCAGCCCGGTCAGGTCGCGGCGGTCAGCCACGGTTGCCCGTCGGCGCTGTTCCGCGGTGTGAAGGTCCTCAACACGGTTCAGGAGGCGGGTCGATGAGCAGCGGGCAGACCGTGGTGACGCGGCCGAACGAGACCGTCGAGCGCGCGCTGGCGCTGTCCACGGCGGACGGCTGCGTGGTGATCGCCGAGGAGACCTCGGCGGCCAACCTGCGCTGGGCGAACAACGCGCTGACCACCAACGGCGAGACCCGCGGTCGGCGGGTCACCGTGGTGGCCACCGTCGCGGGCACCGAGGGCACCGCGTCCGGGATCGTCTCGCGCAGCGGCGTGACGGTGGATCGGCTGGAGGGCCTGGTCCGGGCCGCGGAGGCGGCGGCCCGGGACGCCGGTCCGGCCGAGGACGCGCGCGAGCTGCTCGGCGCGGGCGGCGGCCCGGACGGCGGCTTCGCCGAGGCGCCGGCGCAGACCTCGATCGGCGTGTTCGCCGACTTCGCGCCCGAGCTGGGCGCGGCGTTCGGGCGGGCCCGGGAGAGCGACCGGCTGCTGTACGGATTCGCCTCGCATCAGCTCACCTCGACCTATGTGGGCACCTCGGCCGGACTGCGGCTGCGGCACGACCAGCCCACCGGGCACGTCGAGCTGAACGCGAAGTCGGCCGACCTGACCCGGTCGGCGTGGGGCGGGGTGCCCACGCGCGACTTCCGGGATGTGGACCTGGGCACGATCGACGCGGAGTTGGCGCAGCGGTTGTCCTGGGCGAGCCGCACGATCGACCTGCCGGCGGGCCGCTACGAGACGCTGCTGCCGCCCACGGCGGTCGCGGACCTGATGGTCTACATGTACTGGCAGGGCAGCGCCCGGGACGCGCACGAGGGCCGTACGGTCTTCAGCAGGCCCGGTGGCGGCACCCGGATCGGCGACCGGCTCAGCGAGCTGCCGCTGACGCTGTACAGCGACCCGGGCTACGCCGGGTTGGAGAGCGCGCCGTTCACCATCGCGCACGCCTCCGGCGACGCGTCGTCGGTGTTCGACAACGGACTCGCGCTGACCCGGACGAACTGGGTCACCGACGGTGTGCTCACGTCGCTGATGACCAACCGGCACACCGCCGAGCTGACCGGGCTGCCGGTCGCACCGGAGATCGACAACCTGATCCTGGACGGGCCGGCCGACGGTCCGAGCCTGGCGGACATGGTCGCCTCGACCGAGCGCGGGCTGCTGCTGACCTGCCTGTGGTACATCCGCGAGGTGGATCCGCAGACGTTGTTGCTGACCGGGCTCACCCGGGACGGGGTGTACCTGGTCGAGGGCGGCGAGGTGGTCGGGGCGGTGAACAACTACCGCTTCAACGAGTCGCCGGTGGACGTGCTCGGGCGGGCCGTCGAGGTGGGTCGCACCGAGCGCACCTACCCGCGCGAGTGGGGCGACTGGTTCACCCGCGCGGCGATGCCGCCGTTGCGGGTCCGCGATTTCAACATGTCCTCGCCGAGCCAGGCGCAGTGACCCGACGGACGGCGGGCGGCCCTGCGGCCCGCCGTCCTCGAACGCCGACGGGCCGGGTTCGGTCCGTCGGCGTTCGTGTCCCCGCAGCGGGCCTCCCGGAGCCGGTGCCCCGGAGCGGGTGTCCCGGCCCGGGTCGCCGTCCCCTGCGGGGAAAAGCGCTGTCCCCGGACGGGTCTCCGTGCTTTCGTTGGGGGTCATCATGAACATCGTCAAGATTTCGAAGTATCTGTCCCGACACCTGCGGCATCAGCCGGAGCGGCTCGGGATCACCCTGGACGAGGCCGGCTGGGTCGACGTGGACGTGCTGCTCGCGGCGTGCAACGCCCGGGGGATGGCGCTGACCCGGGCCGAGCTGGAGCAGGTGGTCGAGGAGAACGACAAGCGACGGTTCGCCTTCTCCGCCGACGGCACCCGGATTCGGGCCAGTCAGGGGCACACCGTCGCGGTAGACCTGGGTCTGGTGGAGGCCGTGCCGCCCGCCGTGCTCTATCACGGCACCAATCCCAAGAGCGTGCCGGCGATCCTGGTCGAGGGCCTGCGGCCGATGGACCGGCACGACGTACACCTGTCCGCCGACACCGAGACCGCCCGCCGGGTGGGCGCGCGACGCGGGCGACCGGTGTTGTTCGTGGTGCGCGCGGAGCGCATGGTCGCGGCCGGGCACGTGTTCCGTCGTTCGGACAACGGCGTGTGGCTGGTCCCGGCGGTGCCGCCGGAGTTTCTGGAGCGGCTCGGCTGACCCGGTGCCGCGATCCCCCACTCGGGTCAGTTTGCGGCAAAGGTCCCGCCCCCGGTCTCGGTCCGGCCCACCAGCGGGCGTACCGTGAAGGGCCGGGACGGGTGTGCGGACGTGGTCGGAGACGGTGGGATCGTGAAGAACGCCAAGGGCTCGGTGTACCAGATCAGTGGTGCGCGCAAGGGGCTGACCGAGGACGTGGCCGGGCGCCAACGCCGGTACGTCGTCTCGATGTCCGTGCGTACGGTGTGTTTCGTCGCCGCGGTGTTCACTCCGTCGCCGTGGCGGTGGATCTTGATCGCGGGCGCGCTCTTCCTGCCCTACATCGCGGTGGTACTGGCCAACGCCGGTCGCGAGCCCACGTCGAACGCGCCGGTGCAGTCCCAGGTGGTGCCGCCGCTCGCGCCCAAGGCGCTGGAGCCGCCGCCTGGCGCGGTGCTCACCAGCGCCGAGCGGGAGACCCTGCACACCCATTCGGAAGACTCCTGGACGATGCCCGCCGGAGCCCCCTCGGCTGCCGGCCCGGAGCCCACCGACCTTTCCTCGCACACGAATTCGGATACACACGGTGACCCCGGAAGCGCCGATCGGGGCCGGGTGGGCGACCCGACGGGCGCCCCTTCGCAGCCCGTCAAAAATTAGCGCCAAGCGCTACGCGGGTTGGTGCTTCAACCGCATGCAGGACGTGCCATACTTCGAAACGTGCTCCGTATCCCCCGTCGGAGCGACCGACGCGATGCCGGGCGGCTCCCCCCGTGGCTGCCCGGCATCGCCCGTGTCCGGGTCTTTTGACTGTCAGGCAAGTCGGTCCGTACCGGGTTTCCGCACCAGCCTGTTGCTTACTGAGCGCAGCGCTCCGGTTGGCGCCTGACACGGGGTCAGATCTCTGTCGAATGTCTTTCGGGTGTCTGTCGGGTGCGCGTTCGACACGGCGTGCGACGCACCGCGGCCGGGCGGACGACCCGGTCTGCGACACTGGTGGACATGTTCCTCACCCCCGCCGATCCCGACCGTGCGATCTGTTCGGCGAAGGCCTGTCGCGCCGACGCCGTGTGGGTCCTGGCGTGGAACAACCCCAAGTTGCACACCCCCGAACGGCGCAAGACGTGGCTGGCGTGCAACGAGCACCGCGAGCACCTGTCCCAGTTCCTGGCGATTCGCGGATTCCTCAAGGACACCGTCGCGTTCGCCGATTGGCACGAACCGCGGCCGCCGGCCGGCGCGGGCTCCTGAGCGATCCGGGCAGCGATCCGGGCGCAACGAACTCGCCTGCGGACGCGGCGGGTTGATCGGCGCGGTGGGGTCGATCGGGGCGGCACGGCCCGGCGATGCCCGGGCGCGGCGGGCAACGGGCGCGTCGGGAACGGCGGTCACCATCGCGTCGAGCGCACGCCGTCCCGCCCCCGGGCCGAGCCACGCCCGCCCGCGTCGCTGCGGCCGGCTCAGCCGCCGATCGCCGACATCGGCCGGTCCGGCTGGAGGAACTCCGGGGCGTCGATGCCCGCACCGGCCTTCTTCGTCCACATCGCGGCCCGCCAGCGGTCGGCGATCTCCGCGTCGTCCGCGCCGCCGCGCAGCGCGGCCCGCAGGTCGGACTCCTCGCGAGCGAACAGGCAATTGCGGATCTGTCCGTCGGCGGTCAACCGGGTCCGGTCGCACGCGCCGCAGAACGGGCGGGTCACCGACCCGATCACGCCCACCGTGCCCGGACCGCCGTCCACGACCCAGCGCTCGGCCGGGTTGCTGCCCCGCGCGTCCTCCGGGTCGAGCCGGAACGCACCGCGCAGCGCGGCCAGGATCTCGCCGGCGGTGATCATCTCGGCGCGCTTCCAGCCGTGCTGGGCGTCCAGCGGCATCTGCTCGATGAAGCGCAGCTCGTAGCCGCGTTCGAGGCACCACGCGAGCAGCGCGGCGGCCTCGTCGTCGTTGACCCCGCGCATCAGCACGGTGTTGACCTTGACCGGCCCCAGGCCCGCGTCCACCGCCGCGGCGAGCCCCGCGAGCACGTCCGCGTGTCGGTCCCGCCGGGTCATCGCCTTGAACCGGACCGGGTCCAGGGTGTCCAGCGAGACGTTGACCCGGTCCAGGCCGACCTCCTTCAGCGTCCCCGCCAGCCGGGCCAGCCCGATCCCGTTCGTGGTGACCGAGAGCGTGGGCCGCGGCTCCAGGGCCGCGGCGGCCCGGACGATCTCCACCAGCTCGCGGCGCAGCAGCGGCTCGCCCCCGGTGAACCGGACCTCGCGCACGCCCAGCAGGGTCACCGCGATCCGGACCAGGCGGGAGATCTCCGCGCCGGTCAGCAACTCGGGCTTGGCCAGCCAGTCCAGCCCCTCCTCGGGCATGCAGTAGGTGCACCGCAGGTTGCACCGGTCGGTCAGCGAGACCCGCAGGTCGGTCGCCACGCGGCCGAATCCGTCGACGAGTCCTCCGGTGTGGTGCTGTGTGCTCACCTTCGAACCCCTTCTCCTGGTTTCGGCACATCTCGTACGTTCCGGCAAGTTCCCAGGCTACGCGGGTCACCCGAGTCGGCAGGCCCTCCAGATTACGAGCGGGGCGGGCGATCGGTTGCAGTGGCGTATCCCACACGGGCATCGACAACCGCGAGTCGAATACCGGACGTGATCCACGAGAGGATCCAGGCTCACTACGAGGAGGCTTCACCGGTGAGACACGCAGCGGGCAGCGGTCCACAGCCCGACGAAGGGGGCACACCCGACGGAGCGCACTTCCTGGACACCTCGTGGCAACAGCACACCATGGGTACGGCCGGCACCTCGGGCGCAGCCGGCACACCGGCCCCATCCGGCAGGTTCGACGCGGCGACCACGCCGGTACCGGCCGACTGGTACCAGCGCGAGCAGCCGGCCGCCTCCGCCGCGCCGGCCGCGGCCGAGCCGGCCCGATCCGCCCGTCAAGGCGACGGAGACGACCCGGAGCCGCCGCGGCGCAGCCGCCGAGGGCTGGTCGTGTGGGCTCTCGCGGGCGCGCTGGTGCTCGGCGGGCTCGGCGTCGGGGCGGTGCTGTTCCTCGGGGGTGACGACGACAAGAAGGACAAGGCGGGTTCGGTCGGCGCGCAGGTGCCGCCGGCGCCCACGACCGCGCCGAACACGACCGCGGCGCCCACGACCGCACCCACCACCAAGGCGACATCCTCGACCAAGCCGTCCTCGACCAAGTCGGCGAGTTCGTCCGCGACCGCGAAGCCGCCGGCCAACGACGTGGACTCGCCCAAGGACCCCAAGGCGCTCAAGCCGGCCGCCTACGCCGCCTGGAAGCGGATCGACACCGCGATGGCCGCGGAGGGCATCACCCTCAACCTGAACTCCGGCAAACGCGGCTGGGCGCACCAGCAGCGGCTGCTCGACGAGAAGATCGCCGAGGTCGGCTCCCGCGAGGAGGCGCTGCGCTGGGTGCTGCCGCCGGAGAAGTCGATGCACGTCCAGGGCGTCGCGATCGACATCTACCCGGCCAACGCCCAGGCGTGGCTGCAGGCCAAGGGCAGCAAGTACGGCTGGTGCCGGATGTACGACAACGAGGAATGGCACTTCGAGTACAACTCCACCTACACCTCCGGTTGCCCCAAGCGCCTCCCCAGCGCCACGGAGTGACCGGGCCCGCCGCACCCGCGGGCGCGGGGCCATGGGAGTGACCTCGCGATACTCGCTTCCGCTCCGATCGTTGTACGCCGTGTCCGCCGACGAGTCTCGGCGGGCGCGGCGTCGGGGCGTGGGATCTCGGGGCCGTCGTGACGGAGAGGTTCTCCCGTGCGAGGTTTGGCCTTGATCGCTCCCAGCCCCGACCCCCATCACCGCCGCCCGTTCGGCATGGTGCAATTGCCCTATCCGGTGGCCGAGGCGGCGCCGCGCATCCCCGTCGCCCTCCCGCCCGCGTCGCCGCCGCTGCTCGCGGTGCCACTGCCCTGGTACCGGGCCGACTGGCGCTGACGCGCTCCCGGGCGAGCGCTCACGGCCGGTACGGCAGCGAGGGAACGTCGTAGCAGTTCGTGGTCATGTCCGGCACCTGGCCGACCCAACCGCCGGGCGCCGCGTCCTGCCAGCGGGCCACGTCGAAGCAGGTCCGGGTGGGCGCGGCGACCCGGTCGGCCGGTTCGGCCTTGAAGTCGACCGGAATCAGCAGACCGTGTGCGTCGTAACCCTCGGGGCGGTTGACGAAGCCTTCGACGCACGCCCGGGTGACGTTCGCGCCGCACGAGGCGATCGCGTCGGTGAGCCACATCGCCGAGGCCCAGCCCTCCAGTTCCCACTGGGAGAGCTTGTCCTCGCGGTCGGGGTAGTACTTCTTCATCGCGGCCCGGAACTCGGCCACCGCGGGCTGTGCGGTGTCGGTGTAGCCGCGGCTGTTGCTCGTCGCGTAGATGCTGTCGCGGCAGGTCGGGGACGCCTTGAAGTCCTCGCCGACGCGCGCGTTCCAGTTCTGCACGTTGGTCACCTTCGCGGTCACCCGCAGTCCGGCGCCGTCCATCGCCTTGCACAGTTCGACGTTGCCGCGCGTGTCCACCGCGTCGAAGACGATGTCGACGCCCTTGTCGCGCATGTCCACCACGGCGGCGGCGAAGTTCGGCAGGGCGAAGTCGACCTGTTTGTCGAGCACGGTGTAGCCCTCGGCGCGCAGCCCGGCGGCGATGGTCTGCGCGTAGCGCGCGGAGTCGGCCTGGTTGTACGACACCACGGCGGCGGTGCGCGCGCCGAGCTTCTCCTTGAAGTGGCGGTAGACCTCGGTGCTCGCGTACAGGTCGCCGTTCCAGCCCACCTTGCCCTGGCGCGGGGCCCGCGATCCGTAGATCGAGTACAGGTGCGGATAGGTCTCGTACGCGGTGCCGATCGGTTGACCGCCGACGTCGGGGACGCCCTTGTCGCTGACGTATCCGGCGGCGTTGTAGCTGTAGATGCTGTTGCCCGCGAAGGCGAACACCTTGTCGTCCTCGACGAGTTTGCGGGCGCAGCGCTGGTTGGCCACGCCGTATCCGGTGTCGTCGCACGCGGACACCCGGATCCTGCGCCCGTTCACGCCGCCGCGGTCGTCGAGCGCCTTGAACCACGCCTGGGCGCCGTACATCGGCCCGGAGAAGGTCTCGTTGCCCAGGATGCCCTGGACGGTGTCGATCATCCCGACGGTGATCCGGGTGGGGCTCACGCCCACGTCGGACGCGGTGTTGGCGTTCGGCGCCGACGCGCCGGTGCCCACCGGGGCCGGTTCGCGGTCGTGGAAGTCGCGTTCCGGCAACCGTGAACCGCACCCGGCCAGTACGCACAGCAGCAGGGCCACCGAGGCGCACGGCACGCCCCGTCGGTGGAAACGACGTCGCATGCGTGCTCCTCGGTGGCCCGGTGGTGGCGGCTGTAGGCCCGTTCGGGGGTGCGGGTCAGGCCTTGGGGCAACCCTCGACCACGGTGCCCGGCTTGAGCGCGGTGACCAGGGTGCAGACGGTGGTCAGGCTGACCTTCCAGGTGCCGTCCTGCTTGACGGCCTGGCCGTTCTGGCCGGGCAGCGCCGGGTTGCCGGCGAGCAGGATGTCGAACGACACGGCGGCCTTGTCACCGCTGATCTTGACCGCGGTGGTCTTGGAGGTGACCTGCTTGGCCAGCGGGTCGTTGGCGAGGGTGTCGACGAGCGAACCCACCTTGTCCGCGTTCTCCAGGACCGCCTTGCGGTCCGCGAGCGGCGTGGCGTTGTCGAACAGCTTGTCCCAGTTGTCGGCGACCTTCTTCTCCTCGCCGGTCAGCGTGGTGCCGCCGGCGGCCGGCGGTGCGCTGGAGGCGCCGCCGGGCGCGGCCGGCGTGCTCGCGGCGGGCGCGGGCGTCGTCGCCGCGGGGGCGGCCGGCGCGGACGCCGACGGTGATCCCTTCGCCTTGTCGTCCTTCTTGTCGTCGTCGCTGCTGCAACCGGACATCACCAGCACCGCCGCCACCGGCAGGGCCAGCCATGCCCGACGCGTCCCCTTGCGACGACCGACGCCGGAACCCGTTGTCGCCCGCTCGTTGATCATGTCCACGCTCACGTGCATTCACCACCCGTTCCGCCGGTCGCCCGGCGTCCTGTTGCTGTTGATGTAGCCAGGTAGTACCTGGGTTACCGGCAAGTCATGTTGCCACGTGCGACTCGGTATCCAATCGTGTTCCGAGCCGTATGACCAGATCCCGGAGAACTACGCTGAGGCACGGATACGCGATCGGGCGGACTCGACGGGTGGACCCTATGGCAGGTTCGACGGACTCGGCAGGTTCCACGGGAAGGGCGAACTCCCCTATCGAACGACAGCGTACGACCGGCGCGGCGGCGACCCTGGAGGGTTTGCGGCGGTTGTTGCGCACGCATGGCGGCTGGCTGGTCGGGTTGTGCGGCGCGCTGCTGTGCGCGCTGGGTTGGTACGGCGTGTCGGGTGAGCGGTACGAGGCCCGCCAGTTGCCGTATCTGGCCTCGGCCACCATTCCGGGCGCGGCGCTGATCGTCGCGGGTGCGGTGCTCGTGGTGGGCACCCGGCGCGGTGCGTCGGGCGAGTCCGGTGCGGTGGACGCGGAACTGCGCGAGATGGTGGGCCGGTTGTACGAACTGCTGGTCGAGCCGGTGCCGGCCGCCGAGGCGGGACAGCCGGAGCCGGCCGCGGCGGCGTGGGTCACGGTGCCGGGCGGAGCGCGCTACCACCGGCCCGAGTGCTCGCTCGTGCTGGGCAAGAACGGCGTGTTCCCCGTGGACGAGGCGACCATCCGGCTCAAGGACCTGCGGCCGTGCCGGTTGTGCGACCCGGGACCGGTCTCGGCACCGTCCGGCGGGGTCGACGACTCCGGTCCCGGCGGGCCGATCGCGCCGGCGACCGGCGGCTGAGCCTCGTGCTCACTCTGGAACTGGCCCTGGCCGGACTGGGCGTGGGCGCGATCGCGGCGCTCGCGGCGGTCGGGATGATCACCTCGTACCGGGCGACCGGCGTCTTCAACCTGTCCTTCGGCGCGCTGGCGATGATCGTCGCCTACCTGGTCTGGCAGCAGGTGCGGGTGTGGGGCTGGCCGCTGTGGGCGGCCGTACTGCTCGACGTGGGCGTGGTGGCGCCCGCGCTCGGCCTGGTCCTGGAGCGCTTCGTCTTTCGCGGGCTGCACCGCGAAGGGGCGGGCCCGGCCCGGATGCTGGTCGCCTCGCTGGGCGTGTTCGTGCTCCTGGTCGGCATCGCGACGCTGACCTGGGGCACCCAGGCGCGGCTGGATCCGCCGTCGATCGTGCCGACCGGATCGGTCGGGCTGCCCGGCGACACGTCGGTGCCGACCGGCACGCTGGTCGAGTTGGGCGTGGTGATCGCGGTCGCCGTGCTGGTGGCCGGGGTGACCCGGTACACCCGGTTCGGCGTGCGACTGCGCGCGGTGGTGGACCGGCGGGCGCTGGCCGAGCTGGCGGGGGTGCCGGCCGACCGGGTGGCCGCGGCGGGTTGGGCCTTCGGGTCGATGCTGGCCGGGTTGACCGGGGTGCTGCTGGCACCACACCTGCGGCTGGATCCGTACGGACTGACCCTGCTCGTGCTGGAGACGATCGGCGTCGCGGTGGTCGCCCGGCTGGCCAGTCTGCCGGTGGCGATCCTGGCGGCGTTGGCGATCGGGGTGGGGCAGAGCGAACTGTCCCGGCTCGAACTCGACTCGTGGGGGCTGATCCAGGCGCTCCAGGCGAACTTGTTCGTGGTGGTGATGCTGGTCGCGCTGCTGGTGTTGCCGCGGATGGTCGAGGTGGGCGGCCCGGACGGCACACGCGCGGCGACCCGGCTGGGGACCGGGCGCGGCGAGAGTGCGCCGGCGGGTTGGTGGGTGCCGTTCGTCGCGGTCGCCGCGGCCCCCCTGGCCCTGGGCGCGGAGCATCTGCGGATCGCCCAGCAGGTACCGGCGCTGGCGATCGTGTTCGTGTCGCTGGTGATGCTCACCGGGTACGCGGGGCAGATCTCGCTCGGCCAGGCCGGGTTCGCGGGGCTGGGCGCGCTGTTCGCCGGGCAGCTCATGGGTCGGCAGGTCCCGGGCCTGCTCGCGCTGTTCCTGGCCGCGCTGCTGGTGGTGCCGGTCGGCCTGTTGACCGGGTGGCCGGCGATTCGCCGGCGCGGGTTGACGCTGGCGCTGACCACGTTCGCGGTGGCCGCGGTGGTCAGCCGGTTCGTCTTCGCCCAACCCCGCTTCGGCACCGACGCGGTGCTCGATCACCCCTGGCCCTTCGAGGGTGAACGGGCTTTCTACGCCCTGGAGTTGGCCTGCCTCGGCTTGGTCCTGCTGGTGATCCGGCGGCTGCATGTGAGCCGACTCGGCCGGATGCTGGTCGCGGTCCGTGACCACGAGGGGGGCGCGGCGGCGGCCGGGGTGGACGTCGCGTCCGCCAAGGTGTTCGTCTTCGCGGTCGGCGCGGGGGTGGCCGCGCTGGGCGGCGCGCTGCTGGGGATGGGCGGCCGGGCCTTCGACGCGGCGGCCTTCGATCCGGTCCTGGGCCTGGTCTGGTTCGCGGCGGTGGTCGTGTTCGGCGTGGACAGCGCGGCAGGGGCGGTGTTGGCCGCCGGCCTGGTGGTGGCTCTGGACGCGGCGACCACGGCCGGCATGTCCACGATCGTGGTCGGCGCCCTGGCCGTGCTCCTGTCCCGGATGCCCGGGGGCGTCCCGGCCACGGTGTTGCGCCTGGTCGCGGGTCGCCCGGCCGCACCGATGGAGCCGATTCCGGTCCGCCTCACGCCGCTCGGTCGCACGCTGCGTGCGCGGGTGCGGCCGTGAGCGGGCCCGGGTCGCGGGCGGCTCCCGGCGAGGATGCGCTGCGGGCCGCCGGGATCGTCCGGCGATTCGGCGGCTTGCGGGCCGTGGACGGGGTGGATCTGGTCGTGCCGGCGGGCCTGGTGACGGCGGTGATCGGGCCGAACGGGGCCGGCAAGAGCACCCTGTTCGACTGCCTCGCGGGTGGTCGGGTCGACGCCGGGCGGGTCCACCTGGGCGGACGGGACGTCACCCGGCTGCCGGCGCATCGGCGGGCCCGGCTCGGGTTGGCCCGTACGTTCCAGGTGGTGTCGGTGTTCCCCAGCCTGACGGTGGTGGACAACCTGCGGGTGGCGGCGGAGAACCGGTCCGGGGCCTCGGCGCCGGCCCGACTGCTGGGCCTGCCCGACCCGGCCCGGGGGCGGACCAGGGTCGCGGTCGAGGCGGCGCTGCGCCGGCTCGCGTTGACCGAGCACGCACACACGCCGGCGGGCGAGCTCCCGGCCGGGATCCTGCGCATGGTCGAACTGGCCCGCGCCCTCGCGGCGTCCCCCTCGGTACTGCTCCTGGACGAGCCGGCCAGCGGACTGGACGACGCGCAGGCCGACCGGCTGCGCCACGAACTGCGCGCGCTGGCCGCCGACGGTCTGGCCGTCCTGCTGGTCGAACACGACATGGACCTGGTCTTCGGCGTCGCCGACACGGTGCACGTGATGGCCGCGGGCCGGATCGTGGCGTCCGGCACGCCGGCCGAGATCCGCGCCGACGCGCGCGCCCGGGAGGTGTACCTCTGATGCCGATCGCCCTGTCGGTCACCGGACTTCGGGTGCGTTACGGCCCGATCGAGGCGCTGCACGGCGTCGACCTGGAGTTCCCGGCGGGCGCGGTGACCGCCCTGGTCGGCCGCAACGGCTCGGGCCGCAGCACGCTCTTGAACACGCTGGCCGGCCTGATCCGCCCGAGCACCGGCCGGGTGCTCTGGAACGGGGTGGACATCACGGAATGGCCCGCCGACCGCCGGGCCCGCGCGGGCCTGACGCTGATCCCCGAACGCGGCGGCGTATTCGCCGGTCTGTCGGTGGCCGACAACCTGAAGCTGTTCGCCGACGGCGGCGACATCGGCCCCGCGCTGACCGCGTTCCCGGTCCTGGCCGACCGGCTGACCCAGCGGGCCGGCACCCTCTCCGGCGGCGAACAACAGATGCTCGCGGTCGCCCGCGCCCTGCTCACCCCGACCCGGCTCCTCCTCCTGGACGAACTCAGCCAGGGCCTGGCCCCCCGGGTCGCCGCCCACCTCTACCGGGTCGTCACCACCCTCGCCGCCGCCGACCGCACGGTAATCCTGGTCGAACAACACACCGGCGAAGCCCTGACCCGCGCCGAGGTCGTCTACACCCTCAGCCGAGGCACCGTAACCTTCCGCGGCGACCCCACCGAATACCGATCCCACCCCACGACGTCCCAGCGCACATAGCCCCCCAACAGGGTCAGCGGGGCATCACCCTGCCGCGGAGGACGACCGCGTGGGGGGCGGCCAGGACGCCGACGTCGGTGCGCGGGTCCGCCGCGTAGACGACCAGGTCGGCGGAGGCGCCCTCGGTGAGGGCCTCGCGGCCGAGCCAGGTGCGGGCGGACCAGCAGGCGGCGGAGAGGGCGTCGAGGGCGGGGATGCCGGCCGCGACCAGTTCGGCCACCTCGTCGGCGACCAGGCCGTGCGGCAGCGAGCCGCCCGCGTCGGTGCCGACGAAGATCGGGATGCCGGCGTCGTAGGCCGCCCGGACCGTGGCGTAGCGGTTCGCGTGCAGCGCGCGCATGTGGGCGGCGTAGGTCGGGAACTTGCCGCTCGCCTGGTCGGCGATGCCGGGGAAGGTGGCGATGTTGACCAGCGTCGGCACGATCGCCACGCCGCGCTCGGCGAACAGCGGGATCAGGTCCTCGGTCAGGCCGGTGGCGTGCTCGATGCAGTCGATGCCCGCCTCGATCAGGTCCGGCAGCGAGTTCTCGGCGAAGCAGTGGGCGGTGACCCGGGCGCCCTCGGCGTGCGCCGCGGCGATCGCCTCCTTGAGCGCGTCCAGGGGCCACAGCGGGGACAGGTCGCCGGTGTCCCGGTCGATCCAGTCGCCGACCAACTTGACCCAGCCGTCGCCGCGCCGGGCCTCCTGGATCACGAACGCGGTCAGGTCGCCGGGCTCGATCTCGTGCGCGTAGTTGCGGATGTAGCGCCGGGGTCGGGCCAGATGGCGCCCCGCGCGGATCAGCCGAGGGAGGTCCTCCCGGCCGTCGATCCAGCGCGTGTCGGCCGCCGAACCCGCGTCCCGCAACAACAGCGCACCCGCGTCCCGGTCGGTCCGCGCCTGACGCTCGGACGTCGCGGCGTCGACGGCCCCATGCTCGTCGATCCCGACGTGGCAATGCGCGTCGACCAGACCGGGAAGCACCCAGCCCTCCAACGTCGCATCGACCTCGACCGACCCGGGCCGATCGAAGGTGACCCGCCCACCCACGACCCACATCTCGTCCCGAACCTCGTCCGGACCAACCAGCACCCGGCCCTTCACGTGCAACACGGTCATGCCGAGACCCTACGCCCGCCCCCGCCACGAACCCGCACGCCTCCGGGCGGCACACCCACCCGTCGCCCCCGGGCCCGGACGCTGCGGTTCCCACTCCGCCCGCGACCCGGGCCCACCCGCCTCATCCCCGACTCAGCACCCCCCGCTGCACCGCCGTCGCAACCGCCGCCGTGCGCGAATCAACGCCCAACTTCGCGTAGATGTGCACCAGATGCGACTTCACCGTGGCCTGGCTCAAAAACAACGCCCGGCTGATCGCCAGGTTCGACAACCCGTCCGCGACCAGACTCAGCACCTCGACCTCGCGGCTCGTCAGGCTCGGCAGCGGATCGCGCAGTCGGCTCAGCAGGCGGCCCGCGATCCGCGGTGCGAGCGCCGATTCGCCCGCCGCCGCGGTACGCACCGCGGCGGCCAGTTCCTCAGGCGGGGCGTCCTTCAACAGATAGCCCAACGCCCCCGACTCCACCGCCGCCAAGATGTCCGCATCGGTGTCATACGTCGTCAGCACCAGCACATGCGGCGCATCCGGCAACGCCGTGATCGCCGCCGTGGCCGCGTTCCCGTGCATCCCGCCTTCCCGAAACCGCAGATCCATCAGCACCACGTCCGGCGCCAGCGAACGAGCCAACTCGATCGCCCGCTCGGCACTGTCCGCCTCGCCCACCACCACGAAGTCCGGCTCCGCCGCCAACACCGCCCGCAGCCCGGCCCGCACGATCGGATGGTCATCGGCCAACAACAACCGAATCACCGCGCCGTCCCACCCTCCGAACCCGAACCCGCCGCCACCGGCACCACGGGCACCACCGGCACCGCGGCCACCACCGGCACCGAAAATGTCACCGCGATCGCCGCCCCCTGCCCCACTCCGGACTCCACGGTCAGCACTCCACCCAACTCCGCCGCCCGAGTCCGCATGGCCGCCAACCCGAACCCGGTACCACCCGACCCACCCTCACCACCGCGCCCGGGCCCGCCGAGCCGCCCCGCCGGATCGAACCCCCGCCCGTCATCCACCACGTCCAACGTCACCGACGCGTCCATGTGACTCAGCGTCACCTCCACCCGGGACGCCCCCGCGTGCCGCACGGTGTTCCCCAGCGCCGACTGGGCAATCCGCAGCAACGCCACCTCGACGGCGGTCGGCAGTCCCACCGCGTCGCCCGTGTTGTGGAAGCGCACGTCCAACTCGGCCTCGGCCGCCGTCCGAGCACACAGTCGCTCCAACGCCGCCGGCAACGAGGACCCGTCCAACTCCGGCGGCGCCAACGCCCGCACGAACCGGCGCGCCTCGGCCAGATTGTCCGTCGCGGTGATCCGGGCCAGCCGCACGTGCCGATCCGCCGCGAGCGGATCCGCCGGCAGCGCCCGCTCCGCCGCGCGCAGCAACAACTGGATGCTGCTGAAGCCCTGCGCGAGCGTGTCGTGGATCTCCCGGGCCAACCGCTCACGCTCCGCAAGCACCCCGGCATGCCGCTCGGCCGCAGCCAGCGAGGCACGTGCCGCAACCACGTCCTCCACCAACCGGCGGCGCTCCTCGCTCTCCCGCTGGAGCGCCTGATAGCCCAGCACGGTCGCCACCGCCACCGCCGCACCCAGCACCGGACCGAGCACCATGCCCACCGCGAACTCGCCGCGATGCATCCCGTACCCCACGATCGCCAGCACCGTCAGCCCGGCCACCGCCGGCACCGCGAGCCGCACCGGCAACAAATGCGGAACCAGGAAGAACAGCGGGAAGGCAAACCAGATCCCCTCCGCCGTCAGCGCGTAGAACCCACCCCACGCCAGCGTCAGACACCCCAACCACACCATCGACGCACGCCGCGAGGGCCCCACCGAAGGCAGCAGATTGCCGGCCGCGTACACCCCGGCCGTGACCACCACACCGACCACGATCAAAGCGGCCCGCGCGCTCGACACGTCGGTGCCGACCAGCGCGCGCAGCGCCGCGAGGGCGAGCAGCAGCACCACGAGCCCGTGCATGCAGGCACGGAGTGTGCGGGGGACCTGGGTCGGGGCGATGGTGAGGTACATATCGGGTCAAGGGTAGACGGGGTGGATGTAGGTGGCATCGATCGAAAGGTTGACCCGGGGACGAACAGCCCGATCGATGACGCGGCGGCCGTCGTGGACAAGAGTCGAGAACAGAAACAAGAACCAGGACAAGAACCGGAACAAGCACAAGCGTCGAGTCGTCCCGCACACCGCACTGCCGGACTGCCGGACTGCCGGACGACCCGCCCCCCCGAATCATCCGTCACACAAGGAGACCCCGACCCCCCGTGTTCGTAGCGCTGCGAGACCTCGTCTTCGCCCGAGGGCGATTCGCCCTGATGATCGTCACCGTCGTGCTGATCACCGCGCTGGTCGGCCTGGTGTCCGGGTTGACCGTCGGGCTCGGCCGGGCCAACACGTCGGCCGTAGACGCGCTGCCGGCCGATCGGCTCGCGTTCGCCGCGCCCGCGTCCGGGGAGGGCATCTCGTTCGCGGACTCGGCCGTGGACGAAAGCCAGTGGCGGCGCTGGGCCGAGCAGCCCGGGGTGCGCTCGGCGGCGCCGCTGGGCATCGCGATGACCCGGCTCGGCGTCGGCGAGCGCACCACTGCCGCCGCCGCGTTCGGCGTCGAGCCCGACGGGCCGCTCGCGCCGAAGGCGTTGGCACCGGGCACCGTCGTCCTGTCCCGGCCGCTGGCCGACGCCCTCGACGTCGGGGTCGGCGCCCGGCTCACCGTCGGCGCCGACACGTCGCTGACCGTCGCCGCCGTGGTGTCCGGGTCCTCGTACAGCCACGCGCCGGTGGCCTGGACCACCCTGGCCGACTGGCAGCCGCTGCGCCCGGGCCCGCAACGCGGCGGGCCGCACGCGACGGTGATCGCGCTCGATCTGGCCGGCGCGCACACCTCGGCGGCCGACCGGGCGATCGGTACCAAGACCACCTCGATCGACGACGCCAGGAGCGCGATCGGGTCGTTCACCGCCGAGAACGGGTCGCTGCAACTGATGCGCGGCTTCCTGTTCGCGATCTCGGCGCTCGTGGTCGGCGCGTTCTTCACGGTGTGGACGATCCAGCGGGCCGGCGACGTCGCGGTACTCAAGGCGCTCGGCGCACCCACCGGCTATCTGCTCCGGGACGCGCTCGGCCAGGCGTTCGTGGTGCTGCTGGTGGGAACCGCCCTGGGTACCGGCGCCGCCGCGCTGTTCGGCGCGGTCGCGCCGGCGGGCGTGCCGTTCGTCGTGGACGCGTCCACCACGCTGTTCCCGGCGGCCGTACTGATCCTGCTCGGCATGGTCGGTGCCGCCCTCGCCATCCGCCGGGTCACCGCCATCGACCCGCACACCGCGCTGAACAACACCCGATGAACACCGGCACCGGCGAACCCGTGAAGCACTCCGCGAAACGCTCCGAGAGGCACCCCGAGAGGCATCCGATGCACCCGACCCACCCCTCCCCCGGTCTGGAACTCGCCGACGTCACCCTCACCTACCCCGACGGCGAATCCCGGCTGACCGCCCTGGACCGGGTATCGCTGCGCGTGCCACCGGGCACGCTGACCGCCGTGGTCGGGCCGTCCGGGTCCGGCAAGTCCAGTCTGCTCGCCGTCGCCGCGACACTGACCCGGCCGGACGAGGGCCGAGTGCTGATCGCCGGTGCCGACGCCGCGACGCTGTCCGCCGCCGAACGCGCCCGGTTGCGCCGGACCACGATCGGGATCGTCTTCCAACAGCCCAACCTGCTCGCGTCGTTGACCTGCGTCGAGCAACTCCAGGTGATGGCGCACCTGGCCGGACGCAGCGCCCGTCGAGCCCGCGACCGAGCCCTGGACCTGCTCGACCGGGTGGACCTCGCGAAGCACGCCGAACACCGTCCGCACCGGCTGTCCGGCGGCCAACGGCAACGCGTGAACATCGCCCGGGCCCTGATGAACGAGCCGAGCGTGCTCCTGGTCGACGAACCCACCAGCGCCCTCGACCACGAACGCGGCGCCGCGATCGTGGCGTTGCTCGCCGAGCTGACCCGGGCGGACGGCACGGCCACCGTCCTGGTCACCCACGACCACAGTCATCTGCCGTACGTGGACCACGCGTCGGAGCTGATCGACGGCCGACTGAACGCCCTCGCCACCCACCCGGACGCCATGACCCACTGACCCGGACACCTCGGCCCACCCACGCAGGCACCTCGGCCCACCACCCGGCAACCGAAACCGCTCCGCCCGCCTAGACCCCCGCCTCCGGCCGCCACACACTCGACCCGGATCGCCCCTGTTCCCCCACCCGCTGCCCGGCCCGCTCCGTATCCGGCCGCCACGCACTCGACCCCGTCGACGTCCCCGGCAGGCTCGGCGAGCCCGGTCCGTCCGGACCGCCGGGAATCACCGGCCAGTTCGGGTCGACCACCGCGCCGCCCTCCGGATTCCGGCGATCGAAGTACTGCTGGAGCGAAGCCGCCTGCTCCGCGTACCAGCGGCTCTGCTTCTCGTGCAGCGCGGACAGCGAATCGGCGGCCAACTCCGGGAAGCGCGCGCCCAGATCCTGCGCGAGCAACAAACACGCGAGCGCGTCCCCGTCCGCGGTGTGCGCGTCGGTGAGCACCACCTCGTAGAACGCGCTGGTGGCGGCCAGCGTGCGCTTGCCCTTGCGGTAGCGGTCCAGTTGCTTGTCGATCACCAGTGGGTCGATGATCGGTGCGGTGTACGGGAGTTGCGGCAGATTGTGGCGGTGCAACTCCGTCTGCAGGATGGTCAGGTCGAACGGCGCGTTGTAGATCGCGACCGGGGTACCCGCCGCGAGGTACTCGGCCATCGCCGTACCGATCTCCGCCAGACACAGGGCGGGCGCACGCCCCTCCGCCCGGGCCTGCTCGGTGGCGATCCCGTGGATCGCGGTCGCCTCGGCCGGAATCTCCCGCTCGCCCGGGTCGAGCAGCCAGGACCGGCGGGTGCCGGCCGCGTCGACCAGCGCGGCGGTGACGATGAAGTCCGTGTGCGGGTCCACACCGGACGTCTCCACGTCGAACGCGGCCATCGGCCCGCGATGCCAGCCGTCGTGATTGCCGCGGGGCGGCGCGGCGGGCTTGGGCTCGCCGCAGGCCGCGCAATACGTCACCCATTTACCGTCGTTGCGCACCAACAGGCCGTCGCCGGCCTTGACGTAGGTCGTGCAGGTGGCACAGGTCGCGCCGAACTTGTTCGTAGCCATGGAGTGCTCATTTCCGATCGCGGATCAGATTCACCTCGTCACTGCGCGAAACGCTAGTGCCCGGGTACGACGCGATCCGCGCGCCGGGTGGCCAACCGGCGCAACAACGGGCGTTCGGCGGTGGTCCACGCGGTGCTGGTGAGCAGATACAGGCCGGCCGCGAGCGGCACGACGGCCGCGGTGAGCACCGTGCCGAACGGCATCCAGCGCACGAATGCGGGCGCGTCCGGGACGGCCGACGCAGCGCGGTGCTGCAGGTACGCCACCCCCGCGATCAGGGCCAACAGGCCGACGAGCACCGGGGTGTGCGCTCCGCCGAGCCCGGTCATCGGGTGCAGGCCGAGCGGCGCGCCGGCCAACGTGTGCTCCAACAGGTCGTGGTCGCCGCTGAACAGACGGTAGGTCAGGAACAGGAACGGCAGGCCGGCCAGCGCCGGCAGGATGCCGGCGAACATCGAGGTGCCGGACTGCCGGTGCAACGCCACCAGTTCGCTCCCGAGCCGCTGCGGGTCCTTGGCGTGCTTGGCACGCAGCCGACGGACCTCGGGGGCGAGCCGGGCACGGGCCACCTCGGCCCGGGCCTGCGCGTAGCCCAGCGGAACGAGGGCGAGCCGCACGCATGCGGTGAACACGACCACGGCACCGGCCACCGAACCGGTGCCGAGCAGCGGCGCGAGCGCGTCCGCGAGGGTGAGCAGGACGTCGTGCGCGACGCCGAGAACAGGGATGCCGAACATGGAAGGGCCTTCCGTGACGCGGGAATCAGGGCTGCGTCAGGCGGCGTGCGCAAGTTCCGGTACGGATACCGAACCGTCGAAACCAAGGCCGATTCCTCGGAACGAGGGCCGAACCGTCGGACCGGGCACCGAATCCTCGGACCGAGGATCGAACCTTCCGAACGAAGGGCCGAATCGTCGGACCGCAAATCGGGCTCAGCAGGCCGCCGGGCCCGTTCCCGGTGCTCGCGGCCGCGCTCGGCCCGGCCCGTCGGGATCACGGGAGGGCAGAAAGGCCAGCCGATCGGCCTGTTCGCGCAACACCGCGCCACGCACCCGCGCCCGCTCGGCGAACGGCGCCCACGAAGCGGTGCAACCGGCCAGCGCGAGCACCACGGTCACCGCGACGGCGACCAGCCCGGGCAGGGCCCCGTCCACGAACATCCCGAACCCGACCAGCGCGAGCAACGTCGCGAACAGCGACGTCGACGCGGTGGCGGAGTTCGAGTGCATGAGCGGAATCCTAATCCACCCCACACCGAACCCGTGCGGCGACCGAAATCCGGCGACCGATCCCGTCGACCGATCCACGCCCTCCACGCCGGCGGTCAAATTCACGCTCACCGCCCCCGTCCACCGATCCACGCCCGCCGACCCCGACGGCCGATTCACGCCCCATCCACTCCGGCAAACGATCCATGGTGAGCCCGGACACACGTTCGTGCCAGGATGACCCCCGTGCGCGTGCTGCTAGGGGACGGCTTCGGAGTGACGTCACGTCAGATCGCGATGGCGATCGGGCGATCAGGGCAGGACGTGGCGGTGCTCGCACCGCCCGGTCGGCCGGTTCTCGGCCGCCCGCGGTCGGTGTCGGTGGTGCACGAGGTACCGCCCTTCGGCGCGGACCCCTGGGCGTGGCTGGCCCGAACCGAGGCGGTGCTGCGCGCCGAGCCGCACGAGGTGCTGCTGCCCACGAACGCACACGTGGCGGTACTCGCCCGCGAGCCGGAGCGCATCACCGCGCACGGGGTGGCCCTGGCCGTACCGCCGTTCGCCGCGCTGCGCCGGGTCGCGGATCGGGCGTCGGCGGCGAACACGCTCACCGAGATCGCGATGCCGCAGCCGGCCGGGACGGTGGTGGTGCACACCGCCGAGGAGTTGCGCCAGGTCGCCGACCCGCCGCTCCACGTGAAGACGCTGCCGGCCGCGTACCGGGTCGAGCGACGCGAGCAACTCCTGCGACTGGCCGACACGTTGGAGCAGGACGGCGCCTTCCTGGACGGCGCCGGCGTGCTGGTGCAGGAGCCCGCCGACGGCCCGGTCCTGTCCGCCCAGGCGGTCTTCGAGCACGGCCGGCTGGTCGCGGTGCACGCGTACGAACACCTGCACGGGAGCGCGGTCCGACGCAGCGTGGTGCTGCCCGAGGTACGCGAGCAGATCGCGATGCTCGGCGGCCACCTCGGCTGGCACGGCGGCCTGTCGCTGGACGCGGTGCGGACCGCGCACGGCCCCGCCTGGCTCGACGTACGTCCCTATCTGACCGAGCCGGGCAACGCCGCCGCCAGTGGCACCGACCTGGTCGCGGCGCTGATCGCGGTCTCCCGAGGCGAGGCGCCGGCGTCGATGCCGTGGGGTCGTCCGGACGTACGCACCCGGCAGGCGCCCGGCGCACTGACCAGCGCCGCCCGCGCGGGCCGGCGTCGGGCCGGCCGCGAACTGGTCCGCGTCGTGCTGCGCCGCGGTCCGTACCGGGACGCGGTCGAGGAGGCCCTGAGCCTGCGTCGCGAACCGCGCCGAATCGGCGGCGCACTCCTGCTGACCACCGCCCTGCTGACCGCTCCCGGCCGCACCCTGGCCCGGATCGACGCCCGGGAGACCCGCGAGGCCCTGTCCCCCACCGCCTGGCGTCGAATCCTGGCCGGCCCCCCGCCGCGCGTGCCCTGACCGACCACCGCACGCCACCCGAGGGCGACTTTGCCACCGGGCGCCCTCACCCCAACAGCGACTCCACCAGCGCCCGTACCGACAACACGAACAGCCGATCACCATCGGTGACGTTGCTCAGGCTCGCCGCCAGTTCCGGGTCCTCGATCGCCAACTCGCCCCGCCAGTGATCCACCGCCGGCGGTTCGGCCGCGCTGTTCTCCAGGGCCCGCTCCAGCATCACGAAGCCGGCGATCTGGTACTGCACCGCCTGTACCGCCTCGCCCGCCCGTGCGCCGTGCAGCCCGGCCGCCGTCATCTCGTGCACGAGCGCCTTGCGGGCGGGCAACATCATCACCGATTCCAGACCGCGCTCGCGGACCAGACCGACCAGGTGCGGGCGGTCCAGGATCATCCGCCGACACGATCGAGCGATCGACACCACCCGCTCGACCGGCGTGCTCCCGTCCACCGAGATGGCGCCCATGTCCGCGATCACCCGGTCCACCAATTGATCCACCAGCACGTCGCGGTTGCCCACGTGCCAGTAGATCGAGGTGACGGCGACGCCCAACTCGGCGGCCAGCTTGCGCATGCTGAGGTTCTCGATACCGGATTCCATGACCAGACGCATGGCGGTGTCGAGCACGGTGTCTCGCGTGATCCTGTCCATCACGTCCCATTCTCGCGTCCGGACCGGCCCGCCCGATACACGGGCAACCGCGCCGAAGGTCTTTACCTCGCCGACCCACCGGTGTAACAGTGTTACAGAGCAACCAACACCACTGCGCACGGAACCGCGGAACCGGCGAGCCCGCCGGTGCGCGCGCAGCCCTCGCACGAGCGGAAGAGGTGAGGTACGTGGCACGCATTCGATACGGCGCCCGGCCGGCGGAGACGCTGAAGAAGTCCTCCCGGGAACGGTCCAGCCTCCCGGAGATCTGGTCCACCGGTGTGATGGCGATCTGGGAGACCGACCCCGAGGTGATCGCGGCGATCCTGCCGCCGCCGCTGGTCCCCGCGGACCGGCCCCTGGTGCGGGTGAACATCTCCGGCTGCGACATCAACGGCTACCCGCTCGGCGCGGGCGCGGTCGCGGTCCGCTGCAAGCACGGCGACATCGAGGGCGACTACACGCTCACCATGCCGATGACCACCGAGCGAGCGGTGATCGGCGGTCGCGAGGTGTTCGGCGAGCCGAAGAAGCTGGCCGACGTCAAGGTCGAGCGGGACGGCGACCGGGTCGTGGCCACGGTGAACCGGATGGGCGTCACCTACGTCGAGGTGCGCGGCACGGTGGTCGAGGAACTGGCCACTCCCGAGCCGCGACAGACGCTGAGCTTCTATTACAAGTTCCTGCCCGCCGTGGACGGCGACGGCTTCGACGCCGACCCGATGCTGGTGCACGTCACCCGCAACGAGCGCACCCGCACCGCCCACCGCCTGGACGGCGAGGTGATCCTGCGCGATTCGGACTTCGACCCGGTCGCCGACCTGCCGGTGCGCAAGCTGATCTCGATCACGCTCAGCGAGCGCACCTCGGACCAGCAGGGCTTCGTCGCCGAGCACGTCAAGGCCGACCTGGTGCTGCCGTACATCCACCAGCGCTACGACGACGTGCAGCAGATCACCGACGACCCGCCGCCTGCCGCGAAGTAGCCACCCCGGCAAGGCAATACGGGCCCGGGCAGAACAGGCCGGGCCAAGCCACGGCAGAGCAGCGCAAGGCGGCAACGACAACAAGGGATCGTGACACATGCTGCAGGAATTCGACGGCAGAGTCGCCGTCGTCACCGGCGCCGCGAGCGGCATCGGACTCGCGATGGCCGAGCGGTTCAGCGCCGAGGGCATGAAGGTCGTGCTCGGCGACATCGAGCAGGGCGCGCTGGACAAGGCCGTCGCGCGGATCACCGAAGCGGGCGGTGACGCGATCGGGCACATCGTGGACGTGTCGGTGCGCGAATCGGTGTTCGGGCTCGCCGACGCCGCGTTCGAGCACTTCGGCGCGGTGCACGTGCTGTGCAACAACGCCGGGATCGGCTCGGGCTCCGAGGGCAAGATGTGGGAGCACGACCCCAAGGACTGGGACTGGTGCTTCGCCGTCAACGTGTTCGGCGTCTTCAACGGCATCCAGGCGTTCGTCCCGCGCATGCTCGCGCAGAACACCCCCGGCCACATCGTGAACACCTCCTCCGGCGACGGCGGCATCGCGCCGCTGCCGAACGCGTCGGTGTACGCGACCACCAAGGCCGCGGTGGTGACCATGACCGAGGCGCTGTACGCCCAACTCGGCCAGGTGCGCGCGCAACTCGGCGCGTCCGTGCTGTTCCCCGGCCCCAAGATGTTGCGCACCGGCCTGTGGGAGTCCTACCGCAACCGGCCCGAGCGGTTCGCCAAGTCGGTGCCGCGCAAGACGCCGTACAACACGCTCGACGCGTGGGAGAAGGCGATGCGCGACTCGGGGCAGGAGATCGAGTTCACCCCGGTCGAGTCGGTCGCGGCCGACGTGCTCCAGGGCATCCGGGAGAACCGGTTCTGGATCATGCCGGCCAGCGAGCACAGCGACGGACAGATCACCGCGCGGTCGCAGAGCATGCTCGCCCGCAGCAACCCCTCGTACCTCGAAACCTTCGTCCTGGACAAGTGAGTGACGATGACCGAAAACACCGAGCAGAGCAGCCAAGCCGACCCGAGCGAACTCACCACCCCTTACACGATCATCTCCTCCGACACCCACGCCGGGCTGCCGACCGAGCTGTATCGCGACTACCTCGCCACGAAACACCACCCCGCGTTCGACCGGTTCATGTCCGAGCGCGAGGCCCAGCTCAAGGCGATCACCGACCTGGGCGTGCGCAACGAGGACTTCGCGGCGAACTGGTTCGAGACCAACGAGGAGGTGCTGCGCAGCGGTTGGGAAGTGGACCGGCGCGACCTGGAGTTGGACAAGGACGGCGTGGTCGGCGAGGTGATCTTCCCGGACGCCGACGCGGTCGAGTCGCGTACCTGCGTGCCGTTCGGCGCGGGTCTGGGCCTGTCCGGCGACATGGATCCGGAGCTGGGCCTGGCCGGCGCGCAGGCGCACAACCGCTGGCTGGCCGAGTTGTGCAAGACCAGCCCGGAACGGCGGCGCGGGGTCGCGCTGATCCCGATCACCGCCGCGATCGAGGACGTGCTCGCGGAGATCCGCCGGATCAAGGCGGACGGCCTGGGCGCGGTGATGATCCCGGCGATGTGGATGAACCAGACGCCGTACCACGACCGCAGATACGACCCGGTGTGGGCGCTGTGCGAGGACCTGGAGCTCCCGGTGGTCACCCACTCGGGTCCGGCCGACCGCGAGGCGTACGGGAACCACCTGGGCATCTACGTCACCGAGGTCACCTGGTGGCCGTCCCGGCCGTTGTGGTTCCTGCTGTGGTCCGGCGTGTTCGAGCGCTTCCCGCGGCTGCGGTTCGGGGTGACCGAGGCGGGTTGCTGGTGGGTGGGCAATCTGCTGTGGTTCACCGACCGGTTGCTGTTGGGCTCGCGTGGGGCGGCCAAGTTGGCCGGCTTCGAGGAGATCAAGCTGCTCCCGAGCGAGTACTTCGACCGCAACTGCTTCATCGGCGCGTCCAACACCAAGCGGCGCGAGATCGGCATGCGCTACGAAATCGGTGTCGGCAACATCTGCTGGGGTAACGATTTCCCGCACCCCGAGGGCACCTGGCCCGAGACGCTCAACATCCTGCGCAAGACCTTCTCCGACGTCCCGATCGCCGAGACGCGGGTGATGCTCGGCGAGGCGGTCGCGGATGTGTACGGCTTCGACCTGGCCGCCCTCAGGCCGCATGCCGAGCGGGTCGGGGTCACCCCCGCGACACTCGGTCAGGTGAACGAGGACGGGTCGGCGAAGGACCTGACGACCAAGTGGGCCGCCGCCGCCGAGATCGGCCGGCACTGGCTCACCGGACACGACACGGGCGCCGCGATCAACCCCAACGCGGAAGCCCTGGAGGTCTGATCCCCCATGACTGACAGCACCACCCCGCTCCCCGTCCCGAGCGGCCCCCCGACCGGTGACCACCCCGAGCGGTACACGGTGATCTCGGCCGACTGCCACGGCGGCGGCGAGATCCACGGCTACCGCGACTACCTGCCCGCGCGCCTGCACGCCGAGTTCGACACCTGGGTGAGCGGCTACGAGATTCCCTACGAGGACCTCAAGGGCGATCTGGGTCCGCGCAACTGGGACTCCGACCGACGCATGCGCGACCTGGAGGCGGACGGGGTGGTGGCGGAGGTCGTCTTTCCCAACACCGTGCCGCCGTTCTTCCCCAAGCCCTCGCTCACCGACCAGCCGCCGGCCGCGAACGCGGGCGATCTGGCGCTGCGTTGGGAGGGGCTGAAGGCGCACAACCGCTGGATGGTCGACTTCTGCGCGGCGACGCCCGGACGCCGGGCGGGCATCGTGCAGATCATGCTGCACGACATCCCGGCCGCGGTGGAGGAGATCCGCTGGGCCAAGGAGGCCGGGCTCACCGGCGGCGTACTGCTGCCCGGTACCCCGCCCGGTTCCGGCCTGGTGCCGATGTTCGACTACGCGCACTACGAGCCGTTGTGGCGGGTGTGCGAGGAGTTGGGCATGCCGGTGAACCACCACACCGGCTCGGCCGCGCCGCCGGCCGGGGACACCGACGTGGACAAGGTGGTGTTCCTGACCGAGGTGTCCTGGTGGGCGCACCGCGCGTTCACCCACCTGGTGGTCTCCGGCGCGATGGATCGCCACCCGGAGCTGCAGTTCGTCTTCACCGAGCAGGGCACCGCCTGGATCCCGGAGGAGACCCGGCGGCTGGACTACTACTGGCACCGGATGAGCACCGCGGTCGGCTCGCAGGAATACGAGTGGGGCAGCGCGCTGGTGGGCCGGATGGACCTCAAGCCCAGCGAGTACTGGGCCCGGCAGTGCCACGTCGGGGCCAGCTTCCAGCGCCCGGCCGAGGCCAAGCTGCGCTACCAGGTGGGCGTGGACCGGATCATGTGGGGCAGCGACTACCCGCACAAGGAGGCCAGCCATCCGTTCAGCCGCGAGGCGCTGCAACTGACCTACAACGGCATCGACCCGGTCGAGGTCGCGGCCATGGTCGGCGGCAACGCGGCGAAGTTGTACGGCTTCGACCTGGCGGCGCTGGCCCCGATCGCGGCGCGGGTGGGCCCCCGGGTCGACCAGGTGTGGGCACCGCTGGCGGCCGAGGACATCCCGGTCGGCGCGGACAAGTGCCCCGCGTTCGTGGGCGCGCTGAGCGTCAAGCCGTAACCGCGGCCACCCGGCGGCGATCCCGGCGTCCGAGATCGGAACCCATCGTTTCGATCCGGTCGACGCCGGGACCGCCGCGATGTCCGGGCGGGCGGGCCAACCGTGCGGGTGTGACGCCTTGCACAGGGCTTCCAACCGTCGAGCGGGCGATTTTTCCGGTGCATCGAGTCCGCACGCTTTAGAGTCCGAGCCATGACTCGACCGGACTGGGCTCCAGAGCACATCGACATCACGCGCGCCAGCGTGGCCCGCGTCTACGACTACGCACTCGGCGGCGCGCACAACTTCGCGGTCGACCGCGAGGCCGCCGAACTGGTCACCCAGGCGATGCCCGAGCTGCGCGACGTGCTGCGCGGGAACCGGGTGTTCCTCACCCGCGCCGTGCACCACCTGCTGGATCTGGGCATCCGGCAGTTCCTGGACCTGGGCTCGGGCATCCCGACGGTGGGCAACGTGCACGAGATCGCGCACAAGGCCGATCCGGACGCGCGGGTGGTCTACGTGGACAACGACCCGGTCGCGGTCGCGCACAGCCAGGCCCTGCTCGCGAACAACCCGAACGCGACGGTCGTGGGCGCCGACCTGACCGACCCGGCCAAGGTGATCGATTCGCCCGAGGTGCGCAGGCTGATCGACTTCTCCCAGCCGGTCGGGGTGCTGGTCGTGTCGGTGCTGCACTTCCTCCCCGACGAGGCGGACCCGGCGGGCGTGGTGCGCCGGTACATGGACGCGACGGTGCCCGGCAGCCACCTGGCCCTCTCGCACGCGCACCGCAGCGAGGAGCGCCCGGCCGGAATGGATCGTGCGCTCAGCGAGTACTCGTCCAACGTGCAGAAGATGCACGCCCGTTCGCACGACGGCATCCTGGCCATCTTCGGCGGCCTGGAACTGTTGCCCGCCCGCCTGGTCCCGGTGGACGTGTGGGGCCCCGAGGGCCGGCTCGGCGACCCCGAGGTGAAGCTGCCTCAGTTGGCGGGCGTCGCGGTCAAGGCCCGGGCGGCCGGCACCGGGTTGTAGAACTCGCGCTGGCCGACCACCAGACCCTCCCGGAAGGCCAGCACCACGATGTAGGTGTTCGCGTAGGCGCGGTCGGTGGGCCTGGCCCGCCCCTCGCCGGTGAACTCGACGATCACGGTGTCCGGGTCCACGCAGTCGTGGACCCGGGTCACCGTCAGGCGCAGCTCGAAGATGCCGAGCGCGACCTTCAGATAGGCGTCCACCGTGTCCCGGCCCTCGATCCGCACGGGCGGGTCGGCGTAGGGGAATTCGAGCACCACGTCCGGGTGGTAGCAGGCCACCTGGGCGCCCCGGTCGCCCGCGCTCACCGCCGCGAGCAGCCGCTCGGCGATCCGCACGTGCCGTGCGCGGGCCTGTTCGACATCACTGGATTCCATGGCCGCAGCCTGACCCACAACGGCCGACGAAGGAAGATCGATCACCACCGACAGCGCGGATCGCCGGCGCACCGGGAAGCCGCCGCCGCCTCCGCATCAGGCGGTCGCCGGTCGTCCCTCCCAGGCCGGCACCGCGCGGGTCTCCGGCAGCGCCGAGAAGCACGCCACGCTGAGCACCGAAGCCGCCGCGAGATAGGCCGCGACGCTCCACGGGGTGCCGTCGCCCCGGGCCAGTTCGGTGGCCACGATCGGGGTCAGCGCGCCCCCGAGGACGCCGCCCAGGTTGTACGCGGTGGACGCGCCGGTGCACCGCACGCGCGGTTCGAACAACTCCGACAGGTACGTGCCGACCACCGAGAACATCGTGATGAAGGCGATCAGCGTGCCCAGGCAGGCCAGCGTCATCCACATCGGCTCACCGGTGGCCAGCAGCCCCAGCATCGGGAACGCCCACAACCCCATCGCCGCACAACCCGCCACGCACAGCGGCTTGCGCCCGTACCGATCACCCAGCAACGCGAACAACGGCGTGGCCGCGGCCTTGCCCACCACCGCGACCATGATGCACGCGAGCATCGTGGTGCGCCCGACCGCCAGCCTGTCGGTGGCGTAGTGCAGCGACCACGTCGTGGTCAGGTAGAAGCCCACGTAGCCGCAGGTCAGCGCCCCGGCGACGAGCAGGATCAGCCGCCAGTGCCCGCGCACCACCTCGGTGAAGGGGCTCGCCGACAACTCGTTCGCGGCGGCCAGTTCGACGAACGCCGGGGTCTCCTCGATCGAGGCGCGCAGCAGCAGCCCCAGGCCCGCGAGCACGCCGGCGAACAGGAACGGCACCCGCCAACCCCACGCCTGGAACTGGGCCTCGGTCAGCGCCCCCGACAGGGTCAGCATGATGCCGTTGGCGAGCAGGAACCCGATCGCGGGACCCGCCTGCGGGAAGCTGCCCCACAACGCCCGGCGTCCCGGCGGCGCGTGCTCGGCCGCCAGCAACACCGCGCCGCCCCATTCGCCGCCGACCCCCAGCCCCTGGCAAAAACGCAGCAGCACGAGCAGGATCGGCGCGGCCAGGCCGATCCGGTCGTAGGTGGGCAACAACCCGACCAGCACGGTCGCGGCGCCGGTCAGCAACAACGAGCCGACCAGGACCGGACGCCGCCCGCGCCGATCGCCCAACCGACCGAACAACACCGAGCCCAACGGCCGCGAGACGAAGCCCACCGCGTAGGTGGCGAATGCCGCGAGGGTGCCCGCGATCGGTGAGAAGCCGGGAAAGAACAGCGGCCCGAGCACCAGGGCCGCGGCCGTGCCGTAGACGAAGAAATCGTAGAACTCGATCGAGGTGCCGGCGAAGGACGCCGCCGCGATCCGGATCATGGAGACATTTCGCGTCACACCGGCCCAACGATCGGGTGGGGGGTGTGGTCACCCGTGCGGGCGTCACCCGTCCGGGGCGGTCTGCCGAGCCTTTCCGTGCGGGTCGCGCTGCCCGGGGGTGCGGGCCTCGCCCAGATCCGCGAGCCACGGCGCGCCCGCGTCGTCGCCCACATGCCCCAGCGCCCAGGCCGGGTTCTGGCACATCGCGGTCTGCACGATCTGGGTGCCCGGCAACGTCACCGGCCAGCACAGCAGATGACCGGCCAGCCACCAGAACTTGCCGAGCACCGCGACCGAGAGGTCGTCCTCGCCCGGCGGCCGGTCCCGATACTCGTGCCGGTACCAGGTACGCACCACCTGCGGCCAGGTCTGCTCGGCGATCACCGTGCCGTCCCGATCGCGCAGCGGCCCGTTGCGAAAGGACACGTCCCGGGCGATCCGGTGGGTCACCCGCAGGCCCAACGCCCGCCGCACCGGCGTGAGCACGATGGTCACCGCGCCGCACACCGACCAGGTCAGCATGGACGGCCACAGGCCGAACACCAGGAACAGCACCGCGCCGGCGACACCGAGCGGCAGGCCGACCGCGCGCACCGCGACCGGCTCCGCGTAGACCTTGAGCGGGGTGATCGGGACCCGGAAGACGGTGTCGGGCGTGCCGGCGTAGCGCGACTCGTCGAAGTCGAGCGCGCGGGCCCGGCGGTGGGTCCGGGTCTGGAACCAGGGCAGCGACAGGGACAACACCGCGCCGGCGACACCGAGTACGAACCAGGGCAGGGACAGCTCGGGCAGTTCCATCGCCACGTCCCCCTTCGTGCGCGTCGATGTCTCCACGGTCGCCCATGGCGACCCCCGGGCGGAAGAGCACAGGCACGACAAGTGGCAGAAAATGTGCGCCTTCGCCCACGTCGGCATCGATCACCCGTACCCGTCACCGCCCGGCACCCGGCCCGACACCCGCAGGCCGCCCGGGCGTCACCGTCGGCGGAAGCCGGTCACCCCGTGGATCCGGGCCAGGTGTTGGCGCAGCGTGGACACCCGCGGGTGTTGCGGGCCCAGGCGGTGCTCCTGCTCGGCCAGCAGCGGCACCAGCACGCTCTCGGACTGGTACGGGTCGCCCAGCGCGGCGAGCAACAACCCGATCCGCTCGCGCAGGTCGAACCCCTGGTACACGTCGGCGTCCGGGACTCGTCGATGCAGGTCCAGCAGTCGCCGGTACTCCCCCAGCGCGGCGGGCAGTTCGCCCAATTCCTCCAGGCACGCCGCGACCTGTCGGCCGTACTCCATCGCCTCCGCGTCGGTCGGCCCGCCGGAAGCCGCGAACACCCCGGCGAGGTACTGCAACTCCGGGAGCGCGCGCCGGAACCGACGGTCCGCCAGCAACGTGTCGGCGAGTGCCTGACGCAACCCCAGGACGAGCGGGTCGTGTTCCCCGTGCCGGGCGATGGCGACCGGCAGGGCCGCGCCGAGCACGTCCACGGCCTGGGTCAACGCGCCCTCGCCGAGCAGCCGATTGGCCTCGTCCAGCGCGCTGCGCACGTCCGGCGTGGGCGGCGCGGCGGAGGGCACCGCGGCCCAGTCCGGATCCGGGCGCGGCGGGTACGCGGCGGGGCCGGCGCTCATCGCCCAGGGCGCCGCCGGCCGGTCGGGCACCGCCGCGCGTACCGGCCCCGGCAGCCCCGGCAGCGGCTGCGGCGCGGCCGGGAAGCGCAGCGGGCGGGTCGGGTCCATCGGCGCGGTCGGCGCCAGCGCGTCGCCGCTGCCCACCGGCAACAGCGGCGCGAGCAGTCGGTAGACCTCCTGCGCGTTCGCGGGCCGCTGATCGGGCTGCTTGCCCAGCAGGTGCAGCACGAGCCGGTCCAGCCCGGCGGGGATGTCCGGGCGCCGGGCGCCGAGCGGCTCCGGGGTGCCGTTGAGGTGTCCGAGCATCACCGAGGCCATCGTCGGCCCGGCGAACGGCGCCTGTCCGGCCAGCATTTCGTAGAGCAGGCAGCCGAGCGCGTACAGGTCGGTGCGCGGCTCGACGATGCCGTTCATCTGCTCGGGCGCCATGTACGCGGGTGAGCCCGGCATCGCCCCGGTCGTGGTCAGCTTGGTCGACTCCGGGTCGAGCACCGCGGCCACACCCAGGTCGAGCACCTTGACCGTGCCGTCCCGGCGGACCATCACGTTGCGCGGCTTGAGGTCGCGGTGCACCACCGGCACCGCGTGCACCGCGGCCAGCACCGAACAGATCTGCGCGGCCACCGCGACCGCCCACTCCCACGGCACCGGTTGGTTCTCGGCGATCAGATCGGCCAGGTCGCAGCCGTCCAGGAGCTGCATCACCAGATACAGCTCGCCCTCGTCGGCGCCGCCGTCGAACACGGTGACCAGGCCCGGGTGGTCGATGCCCGCGGTGACCCGGCATTCGCGCAGGAAGCGTCGTTCCATCGCGCCGCGGTCGCCGGCGGTGTCCACCAGGTCGGTGCGCAGCAGCTTGACCGCGACCCGGCGCTGGAGGGTCTGGTCGTACGCCTTCCAGACCTGCCCCATGCCGCCGCGACCGATCGCCGCGGACAGTTCGTAGCGGCCCGCGATCACACGTCCGGGAATGCTCATCGAGGTCCTCCGGGATTGCCGCCGTCCTGCTCGCGCAGCCGTTCGCTGAGGCCCTGCAACCGGGCCCGGGCCCGCGCGGCGGGATCGTCGAGGGGCGGCGGCCCGGCGGCGGGCGGCGGAGCGACCGGCCCGCGCGAGTCGGCGGGCCCGACGGGCGGGGCGGGCCGGAGGTACCCGGGCGGGGCCTGCGGCGGCGGCGCCGGACGGTAGGGCATCGACTGCGGGTGCGGACGCGGGTGCGGCCCGACGGGCCCCTGCTGCCACGGCGCGTAACCGGCCTGCGGGTGCGGCTGGTGCCCGCCCATCGCCTTGGCCCAGCGGGCCGACCTGACGCACCACCAGATCGGCACCGCGACCATCAGCACGAGCAGCATGATCGTCCCGACGTCGTCCAGGATCGTCTGCGGTTCGGGCCCGCCCAGCGCCTCGCGCGCGGCCTTCTCGTCGTCCGTCTCGCTGCCCACGGCCAGGCACACGAAGGCGAGGACCACACTCACCGCGACGCCCGTCAGGACCACCCAGTCCCAGCGCCTGCGGGTGCGAACTCCGGCCACGAGCGGGAGGATCCAGGACAACAAGCCGATCGAGACGAACGCGAGCGCGGCGAGCCCGATCAGCCCGAACCAGTGACCGGCGGTACCGCGTCGACCGGGCACCGGATCGCGCGACGGACCTTCCATGTTGTGTGACTCCCGAGGCTGTGGGACTCCCGAGGCCGGCCGACTCCCCGCACGGGGTGAATCGAATGCCGCGTCCGCACCCGGTCTACCGGGAGTCGCGGGCAATGAACCGGGAGACGGCGTGCCGGAAGCCTATCGGCGGGACCGACCGGCCGGCTGCCGACCTGGAAAGCGGGACACCGGCACCGACGTCGGGTCGCCGGCCGGGCGCGCCGGCCTCGCCCGGCGACCCGCGGCACACCGCGTCGCGCCGCGCCCGAGGCCGCCCGCACGCACCCGGCGGGACGCACCGGGCACACCGAGGGGTACCGTGCTCGGGTGTACCGCTTCCTGCTGACCCCGCGCTGGATCGCGATGGCGCTGCTCGTCCTCGTGCTGGTCCCGATCATGGTCGAGCTCGGCTTCTGGCAGTTCCACCGGCACGAGCACAAGGTCGCGCACAACGACCTGATCAGCGCCAACATCGAGCGCAAGCCGGTGCCCGCACAGGAGCTCCTCGCGGTGGGCCGCAAGTTGCCCGGCGATCTGCAGTGGCGCCGGGTCACGGCGACCGGCAGGTACGACACCGAGCACGAGATGCTCGCCCGCAACCGCTCGCAGGACGGCGTCCCCGGTTTCTATGTGGTCACCCCGCTGATCACCGCCGACGGTCGGGCGCTCCTGGTCGATCGCGGCTGGGTGAAGAACCCGGCCACCGCCACCGACCGACCCGAGGTGCCGCCGGCGCCGACCGGTCAGGTCACGGTGACCGGTCGGCTGCGTCCGGACGAGACCCGCAAGGACTCCGGCATCCGCGATCTGGCGCTGCCCGACGGCCTGGTGATGCGGATCTCCGGCTTCGAACTGGCCGCGAAGCTGCCGCACCCGATCCTCGGCGGCTATGTCGAACTCACCGAGCAGACCCCGATGGCCGCGAAAGCGCCGGCGCTGATCCCGGAACCGGACGACGAGGACCTGGGCCCGCACCTGGCCTACGCGGTCCAGTGGTGGATCTTCGCGTTCGCCCTGGTGGCGATGCTGGTCAAGCTGGTGCGCAGCGAGGCCAAGGAGCTGGAGAGCGAACTGGCCGCGCTGGACGAGGACACCTCGGCCGCCTCGCCCGAGGAACAACCGGCCAAGGTCTGACCGGCGGCGCCCCGGGCCGCGAGCGCGGTCACAACCCCTCGACCAACTCCGGGAGCACGTCGCCGATCGGCTCGCGGATCACCGCGTCGGCGACCCGGTCGTAGGGCGTCTCCCCCGCGTTGACGATCACCAGCTTGGCGCCCGCCTCCCGGGCCACCCGACACAGCGACGCGGCGGGCTCGACCTGGAGCGTGGTGCCGATGGCGAGGAACACGTCGCCGATCTGCGCGGCGATCGCGGCCCGCTCCAGCACCCCGTGGTCCAGCCCCTGGCCGAACATGATCGTCGCGGTCTTCTGGATCCCGCCGCACCGCACGCAGCGCGGGTCGTCCTCGCCCATCGCCACCCGCTCCAGGGCCGTGTCCAGGGTCGTGCGCGCGTCGCAGTCGGTACACACCACGTAGAACATGGTGCCGTGCAGCTCGATGATCTTCTCCGGGCCGGTGCCCGCCCGCAGATGCAGGCCGTCCACGTTCTGGGTGATCAACGCGTTGAGCCGACCGGCCCGTTCCAGCGCCACCAGCGCGGCGTGACCCGCGTTGGGCCCGGCCAGGCGCGCGGGGTTGTCCCGGCGCAACAACCACGAACGGCGGCGGATGTCCTCGTCGCCCATGTAGTAGCCGTAGGTGACCAGCTTCTCCGCGTCCGGGTCCTTGGTCCACACGCCCTGCGGGCCCCGATAGTCGGGAATGCCGGAGTCGGTGGAGATGCCCGCGCCGGTGAGCACGGTCACCCCGTCGTCGGCCGCCCGGATCCACTCCCGCACCACATCGATCTGCTCGGTCATGCCCCCGAGGGTAACGACCGGCCGACCTGATGACCGGTCAATTACCCCGCGTGGGGGCCGACAGCGGGCAGGATGGGGGCATGGATCTAGGACTGCGCGATCGCGTATATCTGGTCACCGGCGGCACCCGCGGCCTCGGCCTCGCCACCGCCCGCGCGCTGGTGGACGACGGCGCCCGGGTGGTGGTCACCGGACGGGACGAAAAACGCGCGGCGGAGGCCGTCGCCGAACTGGGCGGCCCCGAACAGGCGCTGGGGATCGCCGCCGACAACGGCGAGAGCGGTACCGCCGAACGGCTGGTCGCCGCGGCGCTGGCCCGATTCGAGCGGCTCGACGGGGCGTTGGTGAGCGTCGGCGGCCCGCCCGCCGGGGCGATCACCGCGATCGAGGACGACCAGTGGCGGGACGCGTTCGAGTCGGTGTTCCTGGGCGCGGTCCGGCTCGCCCGGGCCACCGCCTCGGCGCTGGGCAACGGCGGTTCGATCGGCTTCGTGTTGTCCTCGTCGGTGCGCCAACCGATCCCCGGGCTCGGCGTCTCCAACGGCCTGCGCCCGGGCCTGGCGATGGTGGCCAAGACGCTGGCCGACGAGCTGGGCCCGCGCGGCATCCGGGTGTTCGGGCTGCTGCCCGGCCGGATCGACACCGACCGGGTGCGCGAGTTGGACGGCCTGAGCGGCGACGCGGAGGCGAGCCGGACCCGGCACGCCCAGTCCATCCCGCTGGCCCGCTACGGCACTCCGGAGGAATTCGGCCGGGTGGCCGCGTTCACCCTGTCCCCGGCCGCGTCCTACCTGAGCGGCGTGATGATCCCGGTCGACGGCGGCCTGACCCGCTCGCTGTGACCCGACGTGGGCCCGGAAGCTGAACCCGAAAGGGCCCGGGACACCCGTCCCGGGCCCACGAGCACGTCCTAGTCCAGATGCCGCTTGGGCAGGCCCCGGCTGGTCCGCAGGGTCAGCACCGTGGGCAGCGTGGACAGGCCCACCGCCTCGCGCGCGTTGGGCAACACCCGATCGCGCACCGCGCTCAGCAACGCGCGTGGTTCCGCGCCCGGTTCGGCCCGGACCAGGACCCGCAGCGTCGGGCCGTGCCGACGGCGGACCAGGTGCGCCGAGATGTGTTCGATGCCGTCCACGTAGGACAGGTCGTCCTCGATCGCGTCGGCGAGCGCGTTCCCGGTCACCGTCAGGGTGTCCGCCTCGTCGCCCACCATGCCGAAGCCGGTGCCCAGCCCCGACGGGCCGTCGCCGGCCCCGGCCGTGGTGTCGCGCACCCGGAGCGACCGCACCGGCCGCCGGCCGAACTGGGCGATCAGCCACCACAACGCGAGCAGCAGGAGCAGTCCCGGCGCACCGAAGGCGACCCACCACCACCAGCCGTGGTCGGTCAGCCGCTCGGCCTGACTGGTGGTGATGAACGGCTTGTCCGCCGTGTGCACCAGATCGGGATACCAGCCCCGGCCGCGCGCGGCGAGCCCGAGCCCGCCGCCGATCAGGCCCAGCCCGACCAGGAAGAGCAGGATCCGGTTGGTCACCGTACGCATGCCCGCCTCACCTCCCGCTCACCGGCTGCAGGCGCAGATCCACCCGCGGCACCCGGGCCAGCGTGAGCGCGTTGGCGCGTTCCTCCAGCCGTTCGATCAACTCGTCGTGCAGATCGTCCGGATCGCGGAAGTGGTAGTCCACCCGCAGCACCGCCTTGCGTCGACCCATCCGCACCCGCGCGTCCAACACGCCCGAGGAGGCCAGCGCGGTGTGCCGCAGGAACGAGGCGGCGGTGCGCCTGGTCATGTAGACGGTCATCGCGTCGCCCGGCGAGCGCAGCCGCAGCAGACTGCGCCGGCCCGGGGTGAGCGCGAGCAGGATCAGCCACAGCCCCAGCACCGCGGCGATCAGCCCGGCGATGATGGTCGCGTCGTCCCGCCACACGTGCGTCTGGGCGCGCTCCAGCAGGTCGCGGGACCAGCGCGGGGCCCGGTCGATCCGGGCCGTCACCCCGATGTACAGCGCGGTGCCCGCGACCCCGCCCACGAGCAGCGCGACCAGCCCGGCCGGAAAGCCGCGCGGCGACCAGGCTCGGCGTACCTTCGCGCCGTCACCCCAGTCGTCGGTCGTACCCGCCGACGTCTCGGCCGGCGAGGCACCCGAGGGCGCCTCCGGCGCAGCCTCCAGGCTCACTCCACTCTCCTCTTGCCGTGCCCCCCACGGGTCAACCGGCCGACCGTCACGTCCACCCGGACCACCGGCATGCCGGTCAGGTATTCCACGTCGGCGCGCACCCGTTGCCGAATGGTCCGAGCGATCTCGACCACCGGCCCGGGATAGGGCACGTCCACGTCGAGGTTGACCGTCGCGTGGTCGTGGTGCATGGTGGCGCCCGCCCGCGGGGCGCGCAGCACGGTGTCCGGCGCGGCCTCGGTGGTGGCCGCGCGCGCGGCACGGGCGGCGATCTTCTCCACCACGCGCCCGCCGATCTGCAACACTCCGCGATGCGCGGCCGGCGCCAGGCCCTCCGCCGGTACCGCGCGCATCAGCGCCGCCGGTTGCGCGAGCTGAACAACTCGCCGAGGTCCAGGTCGCCGTCCAGGAAGCGGCCGACCAGGAAACCGACCACCCCGAGCGCGGCGACCAGGAGAAAGGCCCCGAACCCGCCGAGCGCGGCGGCCAGGCCGAGGGCCATGCCGACCAGCAGGCCGACCATGGGTGTAGTCATTGGCGAACGACTCCTCACTGAACCGACCATTGGTTGTTGTCGACGGTTGTCGTCGACGCCCGTCGGGTCGGGTGCCGAAGGGCCGTACGGATTCCGCCGAGCCGCCTCGCACCCCGCCCGCTACTCGACGCGCGGGTTGTTGCGCCGTCGATGCCGCTCCGCCAACTGCCGCCAGAGCCGCCCCGGCAACCGGCCGCGGCGGTAGACCGTGGTCTCCGCCGCGGCCCCCGAGCGAACCGGCGCCGGTGGCCCGGCCGCGTCGATCAGCGCTCTGAACCGCTCCAGCCCGGCGACGAATTCCTCCGGGTCACCCCCCCGGTCGGGATGACTCGCGCGGATGAATTCCCGGTACTCGCGCAGCAGTTGTCGCCGCGCGTCGTCGCCGGGCCCGACCATCACTGAAGCTGGCGCTCCTTGGAGTCGTCTCCGTCGTACTCGATGTGGATGTCGTCCACCGCGATGTTGACCTCGACCACTTCGAGCGCGGTCATCCGCTCGACGGAGTCGATCACATTCTCTCGGACCGCTTGCGCCAATTCGGCGATGGGCACGCCGTAATCCACCACGATGTTGAGATCCACGGCACACTGCCGCTCGCCCACCTCGACGCTGACACCCTGCGCGACGTTGGGCTTGCCACCCGGGATGCGCTGACGCACCGCGCCGAACGCTCGGGCGGCGCCCCCACCGAGCGCGTACACGCCCGGGATCTCCCGGGCGGCGATGCCCGCGATCTTGGCGACCACGCCGTCCGCGATGGACGTGCGGCCCTTCTCGGTGGCCAGCCTGACGACCTCCGTGGAACGAGCCCCGCCCGCCGGCGAACGCTCCTCGTCCTTCTGGAGCGCCTGCGTGCCGGTCTTGCTCTGGGTCGTTGTGTCCGCCATCGGCGCACTTCCTTCCTCGACTGCCCGAACCATGCGACCGGAACCCCACTCGGTCCCGCCTGTCATCGGTGCCCCTTGCCGGGTTCACCACACCTGTACGACACACACACCGGGCGAACGTCACGCGTCGTTCGGAGGATGTTTCGCGGAATCCGACGCTATCCCGCCGGGCGGTTCCCGGGCCGCATCCGGACCCGCGCCTCGCCGTGGGGTGGCGGTTCTCGTGTTGTGCCCTCGCGCGCAGTACCGTCGCCGGGTTGGGACGAGGAGGGAAGCCGATGGCCGACGAGGCCGAGCTCGACGAGGGCACCCTGGTGGTGCGGGCTCAAGAGGGCGACGCCGAGGCATTCGAGGTGCTGATGCGTCGGCACGGTCGTTCCCTGTACACGCTCGCGTTGCGCATCCTGGGACGCCCCACGGACGCGGAGGACGCGGTCCAGGAGGCGTTCATCAGCGCTTGGCGTCGCCTGCCCGGGTTCCGTGCCGAATCGTCGTTCCTGACCTGGATGTATCGCATCGTCACCAACCGCGCGTTGAACATCGCCCGGACCAGACGGCCCACGGTCGGCCTGGACCAGGTGCCGGATCGGGCGATAGAGCAGATGGCGGACAATCCGGAGCGACGGGCGGAGGGGTCGGCGGCGCTCAAGGCGCTTCAGGAGGCGATGACCACGCTCACCGAGGAGCAGCGCGCCTGTTGGGTTCTGCGCGAGTTGCACGGGCAGAGCTACGACGAGATCGCGGCGGCCGTGGGCATCGGGGCGAACGCGGTCCGAGGCAGGATCTTCCGAGCACGACAGACCCTGGCGGAGGCGATGCGGCCGTGGACGTGACGAACGAGGCGGGCGACGTGCCCGAGGCACTGCGGCTGCCGTCCGCGGCGGAACTGCTCGCGACGACCCGGCACGACCGGACACCGGCCGGGTCGGCGGACGCCGAGCCGGATCCGAACCTGCTGCCGTGCGGGCGAGATCCCGAGGCGGTGCTCGAACACGCCGCCGCGGGCGGGTCGGACGAGCACGAGCGCTCGTGTCCCGAATGCCAGGCGCTGCTGCGCGACCACTCGGTGCTCGACCAGGTCACCCGCGAATGGGCCGAGTTGCCGGTCCCGGTACCGGACGACCTGGGCGTGCGGGTGATGCGCCTGGTCCGGGCCGAGTTGCACACCGGCCGGCTGCTGCCGCTGGGCGAGCCGGACGAGCAGTTGACGCTGACCGAGAGCGCGGCGGCGCGTACGCTGCGCGCGGCGGTGGACGCCGAACCCGGTGTGCAGGCCCGCAGTTGCCGGATCCGGCCGTACGAGAACCGGGCGGGCGCGGCGGTGCCGGGACCGGTCACCGTGCGGTTGTCGGTCGGCGTGCCCTACGGCGAACCGATCCACGCGCTGGCCGATCGGCTGCGCGAGCGGGTGCGCCGGGCCGCGAGCGAACGACTGGGGTTGGAAGTGGCGAAGGTGGACGTGGACGTGGTGGGCCTGGAGTCGGCCGCCGGGGACCGGGAGGCGAACCGATGAGGCAGCCCGCGACGCGCATCTCGCGCGAGATGTCCATCCTGGCCCGGACCACCGCCGGCAGCGCGGCGCTGACCGTGCCGGGCGTGGTGGACCTGCAACCGGGCCTGCTGGACGCGGTCGCCCAGGTCTCGGGCGGCCTGATCCAGGGCCGGGTCCCCGGGGTGACCACGCGCGTGCTCGACGGAATCCTGCACGTGGACGTGCAGTTTCGCGCGGCGGCGGACCATCGGGTGCTGGACGTGGCCCGCGAGGTGCGCGCGGCGGTCACCGCCGAGGTGCGCCGGCAGACCGGGCAGCAGCGGGTGGTCGTGCACATCCTGGTCACCGACGCCGGGGTGTGAGCGGCCCGCTCGCCGGCGCCCGCGCCGGGGTCGGGCTCAGGCGTGCGCGAGGCTGTACGAGGGCCGCTCGTTCAGGCCGGCCGGATCGTGTCCGGGCAGGTGGCCGTAGGCCCCGATGATGCCGCCGATCTCCTCGGTGGCGGTCAGCGGGCCGGTCGCGTCGGCGGCCCTGGGCACCCGTCCGTGGCCGATCAGTTGCAGCCACTTGTTCAGGGGCAACCGGGCCCGCTCGTACACCTCCAGGGCTTCGACCGGATCCCGGTACGAGACCAACGAGCGGGCCAGCACCCGCGCGTCGACGATCGACTCGGACGCGCCGCCGAGCACGTAGGGGTACATCGGGTGGGCCGCGTCGCCGAGCAGGGTGACCCGGCCGAACGACCACTGGTCCAGCGGCGGTCGGGTCACCAAGGGATAGCCCGAGGCTTCGGTCGGCGTCCTGACCATCGCGCCGACGTCCGCGCCGGCGATGCTCCAGCCGCGGAAGACCCGGGTGAGCCGGCGCAGGTCCGCGGGCCCGTTCCAGCCGGTGTCGCCGAGCTCGCCGGCCGATTGCCGATCGGGCAGCTCCGCGAGCCAGTTGGTGAGCGTGGTCCCGTCCCGGGGGTCGATCGGCTTGATCGGGTGCGCCATGAAGCGCGCCTCGCCGTGGGCGGTCATGATCATCGTGTGCCCGTCGGCGAACGGCGCACAGCGGGTGGTGCCACGCATCAGGATGCGCGGCTGCGCGACCGGGGAGCCTTCCTGCGGCAACAGCGTCGCGCGGGTCGCCGAGTTGATCCCGTCCGCCCCGATCAGCACGTCGGCCCGCTCCTGCCAGGGCCGCTCCGCGCCGTCGACAAAGTACGCGGTCACGCCGTCGTCGTCCTGGTCGAACCCGGTCAGCCGCGAGCCCGTGCGCACCGCCGAGCGCCCCAGTCGCTGGTAGACCGCGCGCAGCAGGGCGACCTGCAACTCGCCGCGGTGCACCGACAGATGCGGCCACAGGAAGCCGGCCCGCTGGCCGCGCGGCGCGAGCACCACGCGCTCGGCCGCCCGGTCGGGATAGGCCACGCCGGACAGCGGCACACCCAGGTTGGCGATCGGGTGGTAGAGGTCGAGTTCGGCGAGTTCGCGCACCGCGTGGGGCAGGAGGCTGATCCCCAGCCCGAGGGGCCGGATTCTCAGTGCCGCGTCGATCACCGTCACTTCGGTGATGCCCGCGTCGTACAGGCTCAGTGCCACAGCCAGTCCACCTATGCCGCCACCGGCGACGAGAACACGCACGTAGAAGCCCCTCTTGCCAACCACCTGGAATATCAACACACTACCCGCCGGTCGGGGCTGCGGTCGGCCGACGCGCGCTCAGATGGCCAGCGCCTCGGATTCGTCCGGCGCCACCTCCCGGTCCCGGAACTGACGGTGGTACAGGTCCGCGTACAGTCCGTTCCGGACGAGCAACTCGGCGTGCGTGCCGCGTTCCACGATGCCGCCGCCGTCGACCACCAGGATCAGGTCGGCGTCGCGCACGGTGGACAAGCGGTGCGCGATCACCAGCGCGGTGCGGCCCTCGAGCGCGGTGGCCAGCGCCTGCTGCACCGCCGCCTCGGACTCGGAGTCCAGGTGCGCGGTCGCCTCGTCGAGCACCACCACCCGCGGTGACTTGAGCAACAGTCGGGCGATCGCCAGCCGCTGCTTCTCGCCGCCGGACAACCGGTGTCCGCGTTCGCCGACCACGGTGTCCAGCCGGTCCGGCAACTCGGCCACCAGCTCACCGATGTTCGCCCCGCGCAGCGCCGCCCACAGTTGCTCCTCGCTCGCGTCCGGCCTGGCGTAGAGCAGGTTGCCGCGGATCGTGTCGTGGAACATGTGCGAGTCCTGGGTGACCACGCCGACCGCGTCGCGCAGCGAGTCCAGCGTGACGTCGCGCACGTCGTGGCCACCGATCCGCACCGACCCCTCGGTCGCGTCGTAGAGCCGGCCGACCAGCGAGGTGATCGTGGTCTTGCCCGCGCCCGAGGGCCCCACCAGGGCCACCACCTGGCCGGGCTCGGCCCGGAAGGACACGTCGTGCAACACCGGTTCGGAGCGTCGCCGATCGAGTACCGCGACGCTCTCCAGCGAGGCCAACGAGACCTGGTCCGCGCCGGGGTAGGCGAACCCGACGCCGTCGAACTCGACCGTGGCCGCATCCGCCGGCAGCGGCCGGGCGTCCGGCTTGTCGGCGATCATCGCGGGCAGGTCGAACACCTCGAAGACCCGCTCGAAGCTGACCAACGCGGTCATCACGTCCACCCGCACGTTCGCCAGCGCGGTCAGCGGCCCGTACAGCCGCCCCAGCAACACCGTCAGCGCGACCAACGTGCCCACCGTCAGCCGCCCGTCCACCGCCAGATGCCCGCCGATCAGGTACACCAGCGCGGTCGCCAGCGAGGCGACCAGGGTCAGCGCGGTGGCGAACACCCGGTTCACCAACGCGATCCGGATGCCGATGTCGCGCACCCGGGCGGCCCGCCCGGAGAACAGCGCGTCCTCCTCGTCGGGCCGACCGAAGATCTTGGCCAGCATCGCGCCGGAGACGTTGAACCGCTCGGTCATCACGGTCGACATCTCGGCGTTCAACTGCATCTGCTCGCGCGTCATGGTCTGCAACCGACGCCCGATCCACTTGGCCGGCAGCAGGAACAGCGGGAGCAGGACCAGCGAGATCAGGGTGATCTGCCAGGCCAGGTAGAACATCGTGCCCGCCACCAGCACCAGGCTCACCAGGTTGGACACCACACCGGCCAGCGTCGAGGTGAACGCGCGCTGCGCGGACAACACGTCGTTGTTCAGCCGCGAGATCAGCGCGCCGGTCTGGGTCCTGGTGAAGAACGCGATCGGCTGCCGCTGTACATGCGCGAACACCCGACTGCGCAGCTCGTAGATCGACCCCTCGCCGATCCGCGCCGAATACCACCGCTCGGCCAGGCCGAACGCGGCGGCGAGCAGCGCGATGCCCGCCACCACCATCGCGAGCACGGTCACCAGGTGACCGTCGCCCTTGAGCACCCCGTCGTCCACGATCCGCTGCGCGAGCAGCGGCGGCACGATGGTCAACACCGCGCCGATCACGACCAGGACCAGATACGCGGTGATCTGCCGCGCGAAAGGTCGCGCGAACTCGCCCACCCGCCGAACCGTGCCGGGCGCGAGCCTGCGCTCGACCACCGACGCGTCCCGCGTGTAGGACCGCAGATTCATGCCCATCGGGCCGCCGCCACTCATCCCGCCTCGTTCCCCGTACATCCCGTACGTATCGAATGATCACAACAAAATCCTGAGTCAACCTCAGCACTTCGTGTACAGGAACGCCGGCATGGGCCTGCTTAGTCCCGAGTGCGATCCGGCTTTCGAGCGCGGACGGCGGCTCGACGTGTGACGCGGGTCTCGCTATTCGCCGGTCCCGGCGAGGTCGCGCAGCCGGCGGGCCTGGGCCGCGCGTTCGGCGGCACGCTGCTCGTCGTAGGTACGCGTCGAAGCGCCCGCGAGCAGGGCCTTCGTCTCGATCACCGCGTCGCGCGGCGCGGCCAGCAGCGCGGCCACCAGGTCGCGTGCGGCGCCGTCGAGTTCCTCGCCGGGCACGGCGAGGGTGGCCATTCCCGTCGACACCGCCTCCGCGGCACCGACCCAGCGCCCGGTGACACAGATCTCCAGGGCGCGGGCATAGCCGACGAGGTCGACCAACGGCTTGGTCCCGGCCAGGTCCGGGACCAGACCGAGCGCGGTCTCACGCATCGAGAACCGCGCGTCGTCGGCACACACCCGCAGATCGCAGGCCAGCGCCAACTGGAAGCCCGCGCCCACCGCATGCCCCTGCACAGCGGCCACGGTGATCAGATCGGGGCGCCGCCACCACGTGAACGCCTCCTGGAACGAGGCGATGGTCGCGTCGAGTTCGTCGTCGCTCGCCCCGGCCAAGGTGACGAGATCCGATTCCCCCGCGATGCCCCCTCCACCGGGGAACATCCGCCGATCCAGGCCCGCGGAGAAGGACGTACCCTCCGCGCGCAACAACACGGCCCGGACGTCACCGGGCAGGTCGCGACCGACTGCGGCGAGCGCGCGCCAGAGCGCGGGAGTCTGCGCGTTGCGCCGATCGGGGTTGGTGAGGGTCACCACCGCGAGCGAACCTTCGATCACGACCGAAAGGCCCTGCCGTGCCGCGTGATCGGCATCGCCGACCCCGCCGCCGTTGTTGTCCGTGCCGCCGTTGCTGTTCGTACTGTCGAGCTGATTCGCCACCACGTCCACGGTCCCTCCCGTGTTCGGGTCGCTTCCGTCGAACGACCACGCGCCCGACGTTACCGGTCGGTCACATGGTCGTTCGACGGACGGTACGGTGAATCCGATCCTCCGGAACTCGACCTCAGGCCGAGGACGACGCGGCGGTCTTGGCCTTGCCCCGCGTTGCCCCACCCCTGCCTCGGAGGGTCACCCCGGACTCGCTGAGCATCCGGTGCACGAAGCCGTAGGAACGGCCCGTCTCCTCCGCAAGCGCGCGGATGCTGGCACCGGAGTCGTACTTCTTCTTGAGGTCTGCCGCGAGCTGCTCGCGCGCGGCACCGGTCACCCGGCTGCCCTTCTTCAGAGTCTCGGCCACACGTGCCTCCTCATAGGAAGTGCGCTCTGGAATCCCATGATCACCCCTGGGGCATGGCATGGCCAGTGATTCCACCAGGCCCGAAGGCTTGATCATCGCGGCGCGTGGCCTCTTGCACACAAAGATCACCCGAGCGGAATCGCGCCTTCCCGTGCCGAATGCTTGACCGAATCCTGTGTCCGCCGACAAAGACGCTGGTCACCCATGAGATTCGCGACCTTGCTCTGCGTCGCCGTCGAGGCCGGTGAGCGACGTCACCCCAGGACCGGAACGACGGCTTCCCTTTGTGAGGGTTTCGTGGCGAAAACCTGTCGAGGGGACGAAAGCGATCACCCCGTCGGGGTGCCGATGACGGCAACCCGACGGGGTGTCGGTGGTTCCGGGGGTCCGGGCGCGGGCGCCCGGGTGGATCAGGCGAGCGCGACCAGGTCCGCGTAATCCTCGTTCCACAGGTCCTCGACGCCGTCCGGAAGCAGGATGATCCGCTCCGGCTGGAGCGCCTCGACCGCACCCTCGTCGTGGGTGACCAGGACGACGGCGCCCTCGTAGGTGCGCAGCGCGTCCAGCACCTCGGCGCGGCTGGCCGGGTCGAGGTTGTTGGTGGGCTCGTCCAGGAGCAACACGTTGGCCTTGGAGACCACGAGCGTCGCGAGGGCCAGCCGGGTCTTCTCGCCGCCGGAGAGCACCCCGGCCGGCTTGTCCACGTCGTCGCCGGAGAACAGGAACGAACCCAGCACCTTGCGCACCTCGACCAGGTCGAGGTCGGGCGAGGACGAGCGCATGTTCTCCAGGACCGTGCGCTCCGGGTCGAGCGTCTCGTGTTCCTGTGCGTAGTAACCGAGTTGGAGCCCGTGGCCGGGTTCGATCTTGCCGGTGTCCGGATTCTCGACACCGCCCAGCAGCCGGAGCAGCGTGGTCTTGCCTGCGCCGTTGAGGCCCAGGATGACCACCCGCGAACCCTTGTCGATGGCCAGGTCGACGTCGGTGAAGATCTCCAGCGAGCCGTACGACTTGGACAGGCCGGTCGCCATCAGCGGGGTCTTCCCGCAGGGTGCCGGCTTGGGGAAGCGCAGCTTGGCGACCTTGTCCGACCTGCGCTCGCTCTCCAGCCCGGAGAGCAGCTTCTCGGCGCGCCGGGCCATGTTCTGCGCGGCCACCGTCTTGGTCGCCTTGGCTCGCATCTTGTCGGCCTGGGTGAAGAGCTGGTCGGCCTTCTTCTCCGCGTTGGCCCGCTCGCGCTTGCGCCGGCGCTCGTCGGTCTCGCGCTGGAGCTTGTAGGCGTTCCAGCCGACGTTGTAGATGTCGATGGTGGTGCGGTTGGCGTCCAGGTAGAACACCTTGTTGACGCACGCCTCCATCAGGCCGACATCGTGACTGATCACGATGAAGCCGCCCTTGTAGGTCTTGAGGAACTCGCGCAGCCAGCCGATCGAGTCGGCGTCGAGGTGGTTGGTGGGCTCGTCCAGGAGCAACGTGTCGGCGTCCGAGAACAGGATCCGGGCCAGCTCGACCCGGCGCCGCTGGCCACCGGAGAGGGTGTGCAGTTCCTGGCCCAGGATCCGGTCCGGCAACCCCAGGCTGGCCGCGATGGTGGCCGCCTCGGCCTCGGCCGCGTAGCCGCCCTTGGTCAGGAACTCGGTCTCCAGCCGCGAGTACTTGCGCATCGCCTTCGCGGCGGTCTCGCCGCTGGCGCTGGCCATCAGGCCCTCGGCCTCGCGCATCCCGGTCAGCGCCACGTCCAGGCCGCGCGCGGACAGGATCCGATCCCGGGCGAGCACGTCCAGGTCGCCGGTGCGCGGGTCCTGCGGGAGGTAGCCGACCTCGCCGCTGCTGGTGATGGTGCCGGACGCCGGCTGGGTCTCCCCGGCGAGCGTCTTGGTCAGGGTGGTCTTGCCGGCACCGTTGCGGCCGACCAGGCCGATCCGGTCGCCGGCCGCGACCCGGAAGGAGGCCGGTTCGAGCAGGATGCGGGCGCCGGCCCGCAGTTCGACGTTGGTTGCGTTGATCATGAAGGACTGGACTCCCGGTCGGGGACTGACGAAGACGGACGGTCGTGCGGGGCTCGCAGGGGAAGCCACACCGCGCTAAGGCCGCTCGCGGGGATATCCAGAGAAACCGACCATGCACCCGAGTCTACGGGAGCGCCCACACCGGATTCCCGGGCGTCTTGCGGGCAGTGGAGCGACGCGGGCGATAAATACCTGAAAAAGGGATATCCGTCACCACTGATCCCCCCTCCTCTTCTCCGCAGGCGGTGCCCCGATGCAGTTCGACGACGACGCGGATCTCGACACATCGCAGATCGAGGACCGCCGCGGTGCGCGCGGCGGCGGGCCGCGCCGACCCGGCGTCGCGGTGGGCGGCGGCGCGGCGGGGCTGATCGTGGTGGTGCTCGGCCTGATCTTCGGCCTGAGCCCGGACCGGCTCGGCCTGAGCGACGACGGCGGCGGCGGCTCCGCACCGGCGGACAACCGCGCGCTCGAGGACTCGTGCCGCAAGGGCACGGACGCCAACGCACGCGACGACTGTCGGATCGTCGGGGTGGTCAACAGCGTGCAGACGTACTGGACCGACGAATACCGGCGCCAAGGCGCCGCCTACCGACCCGCGCCCACCCGATTCTTCACCGGCAGCACCTCGACCGCGTGCGGCGGGGCGACCTCGGCGGTGGGCCCCTTCTACTGCCCGGGCGATCGCAGGGTCTACATCGACCTGGGCTTCTTCGACGACCTGCGCAGCAGGTTCGGCGCCAGGGGCGGCCCCTTCGCCGAGGCATACGTACTCGCCCACGAGTACGGCCACCACATCCAGGACCTGACCGGCCAAATGGCCAAGGTCGGCAACGACCGCCAGGGCCCGCAGAGCGGCTCGGTCCGCCTCGAACTCCAGGCCGACTGCTACGCGGGCGTCTGGGCCCGCCACGCCACCACGACTCCACAGAGCAACGGCCGCCCCCTGATCACCAGCCTCACCGACCAGGACATCGCCGACGGCCTCGACGCCGCAGCCGCCGTCGGCGACGACCGCATCCAACAACAATTCCAGGGCCGGGTAACCCCCGAAACCTGGACCCACGGCTCCGCAGCCCAACGCCAAAAATGGTTCCACCAGGGCTACACCACAGCCGACCCCACCAAATGCAACACCTTCACCACCCCCCTCTAACCCCACCCAACCCACAAGTCCCCATCCCGCCGCCCCAAAGCAAACCAACCCAGCCGGCACACGAGGCGAACCAGCCCCGCCGGCGCATGAGGCGAACCAGCCCCGCCGGCACACGAGGCGAACCAGCCCCGCCGGCGCATGAGGCGAACCAGCCCGGCCGGCGCTTGAGGCCACCCAGCCCGGCCGGCGCATGAGGCCAAATCAGCCCCGCCGGCGCATGAGGCGAATCAGCCCGGCCGGCGCTTGAGGCCACCCAGCCCGGCCGGCGCATGAGGCCAAATCAGCCCCACCGGCGCATGAGGCCACCCAGCCCGGCCGGCGCATGAGGCCAATCACCGCAACCCAGAACTCCCGCGCTCCGCGCCCGAGTTCAAGCCACGGTCTTCACATCGCACCAGACCACCTTCCCATCCGGCACCGGGTAACTCCCCCACTCCTCCGCCATCGCCTCCACCAACAACAACCCACGCCCATGCTCATCCAGCAGGTCCACCGCACCCCCCGGCTCCGGAAGCGCCGCGTCGTGGTCCACGACCGCGATCCGAATCGAGTTCTCCCTCCGCAGCACCGCCACCGCGACCGTACGACCTCGCGTCGAGTGTTTGACCGCATTGGTGACCAGCTCCGACAGGAGCAGTTCGAGGGTGTCCCCGGGCGCATCGGGAGCTCGCTCGTCGAGCACCCGACGCAGCGCGTGCCGGGCTCGTGGGATCGCCTCCACGGTCGCCGTCAACCGCAACGACAGGAGCAGCGGACCGGCCGAAGCCTCCCCGGATCGCGGCGTTGATGCGGTTTCCCCCACGTCTCCCCCTGCTCTCCCCTGATGGCCCGAACGAGGCGGCCGGTGGCATCGGCGACCTTTGTCCAAGCTAGCCGTCCTTGTCTCCACTGTTGGTGAGATCGACTTCTTTCCCCCTCGTGAAACGTGGCGCGGGCCGGCGATGGACGCGTGACCGGCGCTCGATCGGCGCGCGTCCCCGGCGAAGGCGCCGTCGGGCGCCCTGGACACGGTTCCCGCCCTGCTCGGCGGGGTAGCGATCTCCGACGAAAGCCGCTCCGGGCAGCGCGCCGGGACCGCCGCGTGACCCGGATCGCACGGCCCGAGACGGGGCTCGGGGAACCAACCGATCCGCCGCTTCGTCCCGCAAGCAGATGGCAACGGCCCGGGACACCCCGGTGCCCGCTCGCCACCCGGCCGCTAACGTCGGGGGTACCGACCGCGTCACGGAGGACCTGCATGCAGCCCCGGCTCCAGGCCACTCTGGCCGATTTCGTACCGGCCCTGCGCTTCGTCGCGCCCGAACTCGTCGCGGACTACCTCGAACACGAGGACCTGCCCGCAGCGTGGTGGATGAGCGTGCCCGTGGTCCGGGCCGCGAACACCTTCGGTCGGGACGAGTTGCCGGGGCGCCTGGCCGATCTGGCCTACACCGAGCTTCGACACCTGCGCCTGGGCGACCTGTTGCCGGGGGCGTGGCTGGCCCGCAACGGCTTCCGCCTGTCCCAGTGGCCCGACGGCGCCCGGACGAACGTGATGGTGCGTACACCGGACTGGGCGGACCTGCTCACCACCACCGTGCGCGAGGTCGGCGACTGGACCCAGATCGGTACCTCGACGGTGCGCCCGTTGGTGGCCCGGCTGTTCGAGGAGGTGCTCGGGCTGCTGCCCGAGGACGACGAATCGGTGGACGTGGACGCGATGTTCGACCCACCCGAGACCGCCGCGAGCGAGCCGGTACCGGCACTCGCCTCGGCCTCGACGCTCGAACCGCGACCGGAACCGACCCCGACCGAGCCGGAGCCCGAGCCGGAGCCCACCCCCGCACCGGCGCCCGTCCTGATCCCGCCCGCGCCGATCGACGGCGACTGGGACACCCCGGACGACTGGGGCGACCTGGACGAGGACGAACTACGCCCGGTCAAGCTGCCCGAGCCGCTGACCGCCGAACTGGGCACCGTGGTGCGCTGGCTGGCCGACCAGGCGCCGGACGTACCGCTGATGGCGCAACTCGCCCAGGTCACCCTGGAGACCGCCGCGGTGGTCGGCCTGGAGGACGCCTCGGAGGAGGTCCGGACGGCGTTGACCGCGCTGCTCACCCAGGTTCCGTCCGGGCTGCGGGCGTCGCTCGCGATGCCGGCGCCGCCGGTGGCCGGGCCCGGGAGCGACGAAGCGGCGGCCGAGCCGAGCGGGTCGTCCGCGTCGACGCCGGACGCGGCGGAGGGTCGGGACGCGTACGGCGAGATCCCGCCGCCCACCCGGGCCGACGTGGCCCCGGCCGCCGGCCGTCCGAAGCCGGTGCTCCGGACCGAGGACGCCTCCGAGGACGCGCCGCCGCGCGCGGTGTCCGCCGAACTCGCGACCGAGGGCGACCAGCCCGGCGTGGACGCGTACGGCGAGACGCCGCCGATGACGGTCGCGGACATCCCGATCCGCACGCTCAAGGGACGCGGCCGGACCGCCACGCCCGCCGAACCGGCACCGAAGTCGACATCGAAGGCGGAGCCGGCGCCGAAGTCGAAGTCGGCGTCCGCCGGGTCGGATTCCGCCGAAGACCCCGGGCAGGACGCGTTCGGCGAGGTCCCGCCGCCCACCGCGGGCGCGGTACCGGCGGTGGGCGAGTCGGACGTGCCGCGCACCCCCGAGGGCCTGCGCATCCCGCCCCGACCGAGCCACCCGCCGCGCACCGCACCGGCCCCGACCTCCGCCGCAGAGCCGGCCGCGGCAGCCGCGACCACGGCGGAGGTACCGTCGGTGCCCGCGCCGCCGGACCACTCGGTGGTACCGCGAACCAACCGGGGCACCAAGGCCGCCGCCGCCGACCTGGAGGCCACCGTCGAGATGGTGCCGGGCACGCTGCCCGCGACCGAGGACGTCACGATGCTCGTCGACCGGCCGCCGTCGCGCGCCGGCGAACCCGGCGGCGGCGACCCGGTCGCCATCCTGGGGTCCTGGTTCACCACCGCCGAACCGCAGCGCAAGGTGCTCGCCCGGGATCGGCTGTTCACCGACGCACCACGCGATCTGGAGTCGTTGGCGGCCGAGTTCGGCACGTCGCCGGCCGAGGTCAAGATCATGGAGCGGGACCTGCGGCGCAGCCTGGACGAGCGGATCGCCCGCTCCGAGGGCGCACCGGTCCGGGTGCACCTGAGCTTCGTCCGGGACCGGCTCGGCGTGCTGACCACGGTGTCCGAACTGCGCACGCTGCACCCCAAGCACACCGAGACCGTGCCGGGCCTGGAGATCCAGGTGTGGCAGGTGCTGCGCGGCCTGCTCGGCCTGCACACGTCGGTGGACGGGTGGCTTTCCACCGCGCCGCTCGGCGAGTTGTCCGACCGCACCCAGAGCACCCTGGACGCGGCCTGCGCGCACGGCCCGGTGCCGCTGCGGGCGCTGGAGCGCGACCTGGCCGCGATGGGCATCCGCAAGCCACTGCAGACCGCCTGGATCGGCCGGCTGGAGGGCTTCCAGGTGGAGAACGACCACGTGCTCTCCCGCTCGGCGGACACGCTGGAGCGGCCGGCCCAGAAGCAACAGCCGGCGCCGATCGGCGATCCGTCCTGGACCGCGGGCTGCTTCCGCGAGGACACCGGCGCGTGGGCGTTCCGGGTCGACGTGTCCACCGCGATGCTCGAAGGCGAGCCGGTCAAGGTGCCGGTGGCGTTCGCCCAGGCCCTGGGTGTCACCGCCGGCGGTCAGGTCCGGCTGCACCACGGACACGGCCCGGCGGCGCTGCGCTGGGCCGACACGCCCTACCTGGTGTCGCTGCGCGCGATCCTGGCCGGCCTGTCCGCGCACGAGGGCGACATGGTCTTCATCTCGTCCATCCACCAGGGCCGCCTGGAGGCCCGCCTGGTCCGCGGCGACGCCACGGTACGCCTCCCCCGCTGGGCCCGCGCCCTACGCCACACCGGCGTCGACCCGGTCCCCGAGCAGGTCAACCTCCCCGAACTCCTCGGCGCCCGCATCGGCCTGGAACCCGGGATCGACCTCAAGGCCGTCCTGCACCGCCTCCAACAACGCGGCGACACCGACGTCCTCGAACTCCTCGGCGTGACCCAGCCCCGCCCCTGACGCGAAAAAGCGCCGGGCGGCCCGACGCAAGTCGACCACCCGGCGCCCCACACCAACCAACACCCAAAACCGATCCGGCCCACCCGGCACACGGGGCCGACTCGGCCCGGCGGGCGCACGAGGTCGAGCCGCCCGGCCGGCGCATGAGGCCGAAAGAGCCCGCCGGCCCCGGAAGCTACAGATTGAACCCGAGCGCTCGAAGCTGCTCGCGCCCGTCGTCGGTGATCTTGTCCGGCCCCCACGGCGGCATCCAGACCCAGTTGATCCGCATGTCCGCGACGATCCCCTCGGTCGCACTCCGCGTCTGGTCCTCGATCACGTCCGTCAACGGACACGCCGCACTGGTGAGCGTCATGTCGATGGTGGCGATGTTCGCGTCGTCCACGTGCACGCCGTACACCAGACCCAGGTCGACGACGTTGATCCCGAGCTCGGGGTCGACGACGTCGTACATCGCCTCGGTGACGTCCTCCGGCGTGGCCGCCGGTCGCGCCTGCGTCTCGGTCATTTCTGCCCTTCCGTCGTCTCCGACGCCCGCCCGGGCGTCTCCGGCACCGGCACACGCGTCTCGAGCGCCTGCGCCGTGGCGTCCTTGAAGGCCATCCATCCCAGGAGCGCGCACTTCACCCGCGCCGGGTACTTGCTGACGCCGACGAACGCCACGGCGTCCTCCAGGACGTCCTCGTCCGGCTCGCCCTGCCCCTTGGACTGCATGAGCGCGAGGAAGGCGTCCCCCGCGTGCAGCGCGTCCTCGATGGTGTGCCCGATCACCAGATCGGTCATCACGGACGCGCTGGCCTGACTGATCGAACAGCCCTGGCCCTCGTAGCTGACGTCGAGAACCTTCTCGCCGTCCAGCTTCACGCGCAGCGTGACCTCGTCCCCACAGGTCGGGTTGACGTGGTGGACCTCGGTGTCGAACGGGTCCCGCAGCCCCTTGTTATGGGGGTGCCGGTAGTGATCCAGGATGATCTCCTGGTACATCCCGTCGAGCTTCATCTCTTCGCCTCCCGCCCCTGCCCGGCCGAATCGTTGCTAACCGAAAAACTGTCGAACATGTTCCAGCCCGGCCACCAACGCGTCGACCTCGGCCGGCGTCGAGTAGAGGTAGAACGAGGCTCGTGTGGTCGCCGGCACGCCGAACCGCAGGCAGACCGGACGGGCGCAGTGGTGACCCACCCGGACCGCGATGCCCTGCTCGTCGAGCACCTGACCCACGTCGTGCGGGTGGATGTCGCCGAACGTGAAGGAGATCGCCGCACCGCGTGCCACGTTGTCCGCCGGACCGATGATCTTCAGACCCTCGACGGCGTTGAGCGCGTCGATCGCGTAACCCGTGATCGCGTGCTCGTGCGCGGCGATGCGATCCATGCCGATCGCCGACAGGTAGTCGATCGCCGCACCGAGTCCGACCGCCTCCGTGATCGGCGGGGTGCCGGCCTCGAACTTGTGCGGCGCGGGCGCGTACGTGGACGCGCTCATCGTCACGGTCTCGATCATCTCGCCGCCGCCCAGGAACGGCGGAAGCTCCTCCAGCAGGCCCAGCCGGCCCCACAACACGCCGATGCCGGTCGGCCCGCACATCTTGTGGCCGGTGAACGCGACGAAGTCGGCGCCCAGGGCCTGGACGTCGAGCACCATGTGCGGCGCGGCCTGCGACGCGTCGACCACGACCAGGGCGCCGACGTCGTGCGCCCGGCGCACGATCGGCTCCAGGTCGTTGACCGTGCCGAGGATGTTCGAGGTGTGCACGACCGAGACGACCTTGGTCTCCTCGGTGATCACCTGCTCGATGTTCGACAGGTCGAGCCGGCCCTCGTCGGTGAGCCCGAACCACTTGAGCTTCGTGCCGGTGCGCTGCGCGAGCAACTGCCACGGAACGATGTTCGAGTGGTGCTCCATCTCGGTGATCACCACGTCGGCGCCCACGCCGACCTTGAACGGTTCGTCCGCCCAGGTCAGCATGTTGGCCACGAGGTTGATCGCCTCGGAGGAGTTCTTGGTGAAGATCACCTCGTCCCGGCTGGGCGCGTTGATGAACGCCGCGACCTTGTCCCGGGCACCCTCGTACAGCGCGGTGGCCTCTTCGGCCAGCACGTGCACGCCCCGGTGCACGTTCGCGTTGCTGTTCGCGTAGTAGTGCGTCATGGCGTCGATCACCTGACGCGGGGTCTGCGACGTCGCCGCGTTGTCCAGATAGACAAGCGGTTTGTCGCCGTGCAGGAGCCGTTCGAGGATCGGGAAATCCTTGCGGATCGTGTCCGTGTCGAGCAGCCCCGGCAGGTGCACTGTCATGCAGTCTCCCCCTTGCCGGTGTACGCCTCGTAGCCTTCGTCTTCCAGCTTGTCCGCGAGTTCGGCGCCGCCGGACTCGACGATCCGGCCGGCCGCGAAGACGTGCACGTGGTCGGGCTTGATGTACTTCAGGATGCGGGTGTAGTGGGTGATCAGCAGGGTGCCGATCTGCCCGGTGGCCTGCACCCGGTTCACGCCCTCGGACACCACGCGCAGCGCGTCGACGTCCAGGCCGGAGTCGGTCTCGTCCAGGATCGCGATCTTCGGGCGCAGCAGCTCCAACTGAAGGATCTCGTGGCGCTTCTTCTCGCCGCCGGAGAAGCCCTCGTTGACGTTGCGCTCGGCGAAGGCCGGGTCCATCTGGAGACGCTCCATGGCCTCCTTGACCTCCTTGATCCACAGCCGCAGCTTGGGAGCCTCGCCACGGGTGGCGGTGGCGGCGGTGCGCAGGAAGTTGGACACCGAGACGCCGGCGACCTCGACGGGGTACTGCATGGCGAGGAACAGGCCGGCGCGGGCCCGCTCGTCGACGGTCATGGACAGCACGTCCTCGCCGTCGAGCAGCACACTCCCGCCGGTCACCTGGTACTTCGGGTGGCCCGCGACCGAGTACGCCAGGGTCGACTTGCCGGAGCCGTTCGGGCCCATGATGGCGTGGGTCTCGCCCTGCTTCACGGTCAGGTCGACGCCGCGAAGGATCTCGCGCGGACCGTTCTCGGCGTCCACACTGACGTGCAGGTCGCGGATCTCAAGCGTTGCCATAACGGACTCAGGACTCCTGGTTCACTTCGACATAGACGGCGCCGCCGTCGATCTTCACGGGGTACACGGGGACCGGCAGATTGGCCGGGGGGCCCGAGGGACGGCCGGTACGCAGATCGAAGCGCGAGCCGTGCAGCCAGCATTCGATCGCGCAGTCCTCGACCTCTCCCTCGGAGAGCGACACGTTGGCGTGCGAGCACACGTCGTTGATCGCGTAGACGTCGCCCTCGGTGCGCACGAGGGTGACCGGGACCTCGTCGAGCACGACGCGCAGCGGCGTGTCCTCGTGCAGGTCGGTCTCGGCACACGCCTTGAGGTAGCTCATCGGGCGCCGCCTTCGAGGCGCGCCTCGATCTGCTTCATCAACCGCTCCTGGAGGTCGGCGATGCCGACCCGGGCGATCACCTCGGCGAAGAAGCCGCGCACGACCAGCCGGCGGGCCTCGTCCGCCGGGATGCCGCGCGACTGGAGGTAGAAGAGCTGCTCGTCGTCGAAGCGCCCGGTCGCGCTGGCGTGCCCGGCGCCGGCGATCTCGCCGGTCTCGATCTCCAGGTTGGGCACCGAGTCCGCGCGCGCGCCGTCGGTGAGCACCAGGTTGCGGTTGAGCTCGTAGGTGTCGGTGCCCTCGGCGGCGGCCCGGATGAGCACGTCGCCGATCCACACGGTGTGCGCGTCCGCGCCCTGCAGCGCGCCCTTGTAGGTGACCAGGCTGCGGCACTGCGGCACGTCGTGGTCGACGAACAGCCGGTGCTCCAGGTGCTGGCCGGCGTCGGCGAAGTAGACGCCGTACAGCTCGGCGTCGCCGCCCGGGGCGTCGTAGACCACGCGCGGGAACAGCCGGACCAGGTCGCCGCCGAGGGTGACCACGACCGACGTGAACGACGCGTCCCGACCCACCCGGGTCAGGTGCGAGGCCACGTGCACGGAGTCGGCGTCCCAGTCCTGGATCGACACGACCTTGAGACTGGCGCCGTCGCCGACGATGAACTCGACGTTCTGCGCGTAGGTCGCGGAGCCGCCGTGGTCGAGCACCACGGTCGCCTCGGCGAACCGCTCGACCTCGATCGTGACGTGCCCGAACGCGGTGCCACCGGCGCCGTGCAGGGTGACCACGACCGGCTCGGCGAGCTGTGTGTCCTTGCCGACCACGACGAGCGTGGCCTTCTCGAACGAGCTGTACGCCTGGGCCGCGACCCGGTCGACGGGCGCGCCGGCCCGGCCGATCCGCGCGTCGGTGCGGTCGACGGTCTCGACGGTGACGCCCTCGGGCGCGGTCACCGAGACGGTGACCTCGCCCCGGTCTCCGCCGGCGGCGGTGCCGTCGTGCAGGCCGCGCAGGCGGGCCAGCGGGGTGAACCGCCAGTCCTCCTCGCGACCGGTGGGCACCACGAAGTCGGCCACGTCGTAGGACGCGGCGGCGACCTGACGGGCGTCCGCGGGCTGGGCGACCGAGCGGCCGGTGCCGGGGCCGGCGAGCACGTTCTCGGCCCCGGCCTCGCGCACGGCGATCGATCCGGCGGTGGTGCTACCGGGAGTGTTGGTGTTCGCAGCCATGGACTAGCCCACAGCCCCTTCCATCTGAAGCTCGATCAGGCGGTTCAACTCGAGGGCGTACTCCATGGGGAGTTCGCGCGCGATGGGCTCGACGAACCCGCGCACGATCATCGCCATGGCCTCGTCCTCGGTCATGCCGCGGCTCATGAGGTAGAAAAGCTGGTCGTCGGAGATCTTGGAGACGGTCGCCTCGTGACCCATCGACACGTCGTCCTCGCGGACGTCGACGTACGGGTAGGTGTCCGAGCGGCTGACCGTGTCCACGAGCAGCGCGTCGCACTTGACCGACGAGGTCGAGCCGTGCGCACCCTCCTCGATCTGGACCAGACCGCGGTAGGAGGTGCGGCCACCGCCACGCGCGACCGACTTGGACACGATGTTGGACGACGTGTTCGGGGCGCAGTGCACCATCTTCGAACCGGCGTCCTGGTGCTGGCCCTCGCCCGCGAAGGCGATCGACAAAGTCTCGCCCTTGGCGTGCTCGCCGAGCAGCCACACGGCCGGGTACTTCATGGTGACCTTGGAACCGATGTTGCCGTCGATCCACTCCATCGTGGCGCCCTCGTGGGCCACCGCGCGCTTGGTCACCAGGTTGTACACGTTGTTCGACCAGTTCTGGATGGTCGTGTACCGCACCCGGGCGTTCTTCTTGACGATGATCTCGACCACGGCCGAGTGCAGCGAGTCCGACTTGTAGATCGGCGCCGTGCAGCCCTCGACGTAGTGCACGTGCGAGCCCTCGTCGGCGATGATCAGCGTGCGCTCGAACTGGCCCATGTTCTCGGTGTTGATCCGGAAGTAGGCCTGGAGGGGGATCTCCACGTGCACGCCCGGCGGGACGTAGATGAACGAGCCACCGGACCACACCGCGGTGTTCAGCGCGGAGAACTTGTTGTCGCCGGTCGGGATGACCGAGCCGAAGTATTCCTTGAACAGCTCCGGGTGCTCGCGCAGCCCGGTGTCGGTGTCCAGGAAGATGACGCCCTGCTCCTCCAGGTCCTCGCGGATCTGGTGGTAGACGACCTCGGACTCGTACTGCGCGGCGACGCCCGCGACCAGGCGCTGCTTCTCCGCCTCCGGGATGCCGAGACGGTCGTAGGTGTTCTTGATGTCCTCGGGCAGGTCCTCCCACGAGGCGGCCTGCTTCTCGGTCGAGCGCACGAAGTACTTGATGTTGTCGAAGTCGATCCCGGAGAGGTCGGAGCCCCATGTCGGCATCGGCTTCTTGCCGAAGAGCCGAAGGCCCTTCATGCGCTGCTTCAACATCCACTCGGGCTCGGACTTCTTCGCCGAGATATCCGCGACGACCTCTTCGGAGATGCCTCGTCGCGCCGAGGCGCCGGCGGTGTCCGAGTCGGCCCAGCCGTACTCGTAGGTGCCCAGGCCCTCGAGCTCGGGGCGAGCGTCGGTGGTCATGAAGTAGTCCTCCCGGAAGCCGGGGTGGCGTCGGTCGATTCCCGCGAACGGGAAGGGCCCCGGCGCGGCGGATTCTTGTCTTCGCTGCGTTTGCGGCCGGACGAGCCGGCCAGGCCGGACGAGCCGACCTTCGGGCCGGACGAGCCGACCCCGCGACCGGTCGCACCGGCCGATTCAACCTGCACAGCGGGAACGTGCGTGGTGCAGACGCCGTCGCCGTGGGCGATCGTCGCCAGCCGTTGCACGTGCGTGCCGAGAAGGCGTGCGAACACCTCGGCCTCGGCCTCGCAGAGCTGCGGGAACCGCTCGGCGACATGAGCCACCGGACAGTGGTGCTGGCAAAGCTGCTCTCCGCCGGGTGCGGGCCGCGCACTCGCGGCATACCCGTCGGCGGACAGCGCCTCGGCCAGCGCTCGGGCCCGCTCCCCGGGAGGCGCGGACTCGACCGAGGGACGATACCTCTCCTCGCGGGCGGCAAGCCGCTCGCGGGCGAATTTCGCCACCGCCTCGTTGCCGAGATGCTCGGCCACGAAGCTCAGCGCCTCGGCCGCCAGCTCGTCGTACTCCTGGTGGAACCCGGAGCGGCCGACGTCGGTGAGCGCGAACACCTTGGCCGGACGGCCCCGGCCTCGGCGCCCGTGGACGCGCTGTTCGGTGGCCTCGACCACACCCTCGGCGACCAGTGCGTCCAGATGGCGACGCACGCCCGCCGGGGTCAGCTCCAATCGTTCGGCCAGATCCGCCGCGGTGGACGGGCCGTGGTCGACGATCGAACGGGTGACCCGGTGCCGGGTGCCCTCGTGACCGTCATGCTCGGGCGTGCCGACAGCCGCGGCGGGGGTCCGCCTCGGTGCCTCTTCGCTCGTCCGCATGTATTCCACAACACCATTGTTGCGTTAATCGTTCGCCAGACCAAACGGTGATCACGTGCGGTCCGTCACTTAGGTGTGCCTAACAACACACTCGCGCGGACGACCCCTCCGACCTGCGGATTTTCCTGACACACCGTCAGGTGTGCCGATCCGGAAGACCCCCACACGAGGGGCACCCGGACCTTTCTAGACTGACTCGTCATGGACTCCTCGCCGCCGGCAGTCGCGATCACCGGCCTGGTCAAGCGCTACGGCGACAAGACCGCCGTGGACGGGCTCTCGCTCACCGTCGAACGCGGCCTGGTGACCGCGGTGCTCGGCCCCAACGGAGCCGGCAAGACCAGCACGATCGAGATCTGCGAGGGCTACCGGCGGGCCGACGCGGGACGGGTACGGGTGCTCGACCTGGACCCGGTGCGCGACGCCGCCGCGCTGCGGCCCCGGATCGGGGTGATGTTGCAGGCGGGCGGCGTGTACTCGGGAGCCCGCGCCGAGGAGATGTTGCGCCACGTCGCGAAGCTGCACGCGAACCCCCTGGACGTGCCGATGCTGATCGAGCGACTGGGCCTGGACTCGTGCGGGCGCACCACCTACCGGCGGTTGTCCGGCGGACAGCAGCAGCGCCTCGCGCTCGCGCTCGCCGTGGTCGGCCGCCCCGAGCTGGTCTTCCTGGACGAGCCGACCGCCGGCCTCGACCCGCACGCCCGGCACGCCACCTGGGACCTGGTGCGCGAGCTGCGCACCGACGGGGTGAGCGTGGTGCTGACCACCCACCTGATGGACGAGGCGGAAAAGCTCGCCGACGAGGTGGCGATCGTGGATCGGGGTCGGGTGATCGCGTCCGGCTCGCCCGAGGCGCTGTGCCACGACGGCGCGGAGAATTCGCTGCGCTTCGCCGGGCCGCCCGGCCTGGACCTGGGCTCGCTGCTGAACGCGCTCCCGGAGGGCGCCAAGGCGATCGAGGTCTCCCGCGGCGCGTACCGGATCGAAGGCGACATCGACCCGCAACTGCTGGCCACGGTCACCTCGTGGTGCGCGCAGCACGGGGTGATGCCGGAGCGGCTGACCGTGGAACGACGCAGCCTGGAGGACGTGTTCATGGAGCTGACCGGACGGGAGCTGCGGAGTTGAGCGCGGTGGCGAAGGAGCAGACGCGCGGTACGTTCGTGCCCGCGCCGGGGGCGGCGCCGCTGCGCCGGATGATCCTGGCGCAGAGCGCCCTGGAAACCCGGATGTTGCTGCGCAACGGCGAACAACTGTTGCTGACGATCATCATCCCCACGCTGCTGCTGGTGGTCTTCTCCTCGGCGGACATCGTGGACACCGGGGACGGCGAGCGGGCGGACTTCCTGACGCCGGGAGTGCTCGCGCTGGCGGTGTTGTCGACCGCGTTCACCGGGCAGGCGATCGCGACCGGGTTCGAGCGGCGCTACGGCGTGCTCAAACTGCTCGGCTCGACGCCGCTGCCGCGCTGGGGGTTGATGGTCGCCAAGACGGCCTGCGTGTTGTTGGTGGAGATCCTCCAGGTGGCGCTGCTCGTGGTGATCGCGCTGGCGCTGGGTTGGTCGCCGCACGGGAATCCCGTGTGGGTGGTCCTGCTCCTGGTCCTGGGCACGGCGGCGTTCTCCGGGCTGGGCCTGCTGATGGCCGGGACGCTGCGGGCCGAGGCCACCCTGGCCGCCGCCAACCTGGTGTTCGTCCTGCTGCTGCTGGGCGGCGGGGTGATCGTGCCGCTGGACAAATTCCCCTCCGGGGTCGAGCACACGCTCGCGCTGCTGCCGATCTCGGCGTTGTCGGACGGGCTGCGGGACGTGCTCCGGGACGGATCGGGGTTGCCGTTGGGCGACTTGGCGATTCTGGCGGTCTGGGCGGTTTTGGGGCTGGGCGCGGCGGCGCGCTTCTTCCGCTGGGAGTAGGGCCCGCGAGCGGGGCCGGGGGGCTGCGGGATCGGCGTCGACGGACACCCCTGGTGCGCTTGTGAATTCATTCACGACGTAGCATGTCGCGCATGAGTCTGCAGGCCGTCTCCCCACTCGTCGCGCGCCGCGTGTTCCTCGCGAACCTGGTGGCGCAGATCGGCATCGTCGTCACGGGCGGTCTCGTCCGACTCACCGACTCGGGCCTGGGCTGCGACACCTGGCCCCGGTGCGACAGCGACACCAGCAACTGGACGCCGCACGAGGCGGTGAGCCACCACGCGTACATCGAGTTCGGCAACCGCATGCTGACCTACGTGGTCGGCGCGATCGCGGTGGCCTGCGTGGTGGCCGCGTACCGGCTGACCGTGCGCCGCAAGGACATCACCACGCTGGCCTGGATCCAGATCGGCACCGTGGTCGGCCAGGCCGTGCTGGGCGGCATCACCGTGCTCACCGACCTGCACCCGATGGCGGTGGCCAGTCACCTGCTCCTGTCCATGTTGCTGATCGCGTCGGCGGTCGCGCTGTACGAACGCGCCGGCGAGGGCGACGCGCCGGCCCGGCTGCTGGTCCGCCCGGAGATCCGCTGGTTCGGCTACGGCACGTTGGCGGTGGCCGGCGCGCTGATCGTGATCGGCACCGTGGTCACCGGCTCCGGACCGCACGCCGGCGACCTCAAGGCCAAGCGCTTCGACGTGGACATCGACCAGATGGCCTGGCTGCACGCCGACCTGGCCTTCCTGCTCCTGGGCGCGGCCGTCGCACTGGCCCTGGCCATGCGCGTCACCGACGCCCCCGAGGCCGGCCAACGCCGCGTGTGGTGGCTGCTGGCCGTGCTGATCCCACAGGGTCTGATCGGCTACGTCCAGTACTTCAACGGGCTGCCCGAGTGGATGGTGCTCACCCACATGTTCGGCGCCGCCCTCACCGTGGTCACCGCCGTTCGGGCCCTCTTCGGCCTGCGCATGCGCGGCGACACCCCGCCCGAGGCCGGGGCGGACGACCTCGACGCCGAACTGCGCGAACCGGTCGCCACCAGCTACTGACCCGCCGCCGACCGCTCGGCGCAGCGCCGTCGTCGGCGGGACGCGGAGTCCGTCACGGGTGGGTTCGGGCCGCGGGGTTCACGCGCCGGCGGGCGTGGGGCCCGCGGCCGGGCCGCGGGGGCGGGGGGGGGGGGCGCCGGGGGGGCGGGCGCGGGGGGGTATA